>CAYNYJ010000010.1:0-53776 GCA_964401355.1 uncultured Ectothiorhodospiraceae bacterium
ACCTCGTCACTCCGGCGTATGCTCTCACAAGGCATAAAGGCTGGAGCCTAGAGAAATTAGCATGTTGCTGGGTTCCGGCATTCGCCGGAATGACGGGGGAGTTAAAATCTCGTGACTCCGGCGTATGCTCTCACAAGGCATAAAGGCTGGAGCCTAGAGAAATTAGCATGTTCCTGGGTTCCGGCATTCGCCGGAATGACGGGGGAATTAAAATCTCGTCACTCCGGCGTATGCCGGAGCCTAGGAGCGGTGAGCGGGCTCCAAAATCTTGAGTGCCTCCAGTGCAGGCCAGGATTGAAGTGACGTAGATTAGAGATTTATTAATAAGATTAACCAACCAAAAATCTGGAGTAGCAATGACTGCGAAAATCGCAAACATCCACGCCCGTGAAATTATTGATTCCCGTGGCAATCCCACTGTTGAAGCTGACGTGACGCTGGAATCCGGCATCATGGGCCGCGCTGCGGTGCCCTCCGGTGCGTCCACCGGTTCGCGCGAGGCCATCGAGCTGCGTGATGGTGACCCGTCCCGCTATCTGGGCAAAGGTGTGCTCAAGGCCGTGGCCAATATCAACGGTGAGATTCGTAATGCGCTTTTGGGTAAAGACGTCAACGACCAGACCACCATCGACCAGATTATGATTGATCTTGACGGTACCGAAAACAAGGATCGCCTCGGTGCCAATGCATTGTTGGCCGTCTCCATGGCCGCTGCCAAGGCTGCCGCCAGCGAAGCGGGCATGTCGCTGTACCGTTATTTGGGCGGTGAAAATGCGACGACGATGCCGGTGCCGATGATGAATATCATCAACGGTGGCTCGCATGCCGACAACAATGTGGATATTCAGGAATTCATGATTCAGCCCGTCGGCGCGGCGAACATTTCCGAAGCCATTCGCTGTGGTGCGGAAATCTTTCATGCTTTGAAAAAAGTGCTCAGCGATCGTGGTTTGAACACGGCAGTGGGTGACGAAGGCGGTTTTGCGCCGGATCTGCCTTCCAACGAAGCGGCCATCGAAGTCATTATCGAGGCCATTAACGCCGCGGGTTACACCCCGGGCAAAGACGTGTTCATCGCCATTGACGCGGCCGCCTCCGAGTTTTATAAAGACGGCAAATACGTGCTGACCTCCGAAGGCAAGTCACTCACTGCCGCCGAGTTTATCGACGTGTTGGCATCCTGGGTGGATAAGTATCCGATTCTTTCCATCGAAGATGGTCTGGATGAAGGCGATTGGGACGGCTGGGCCCTGTTGACCGAAAAGCTGGGTGACAAAATCCAGTTAGTCGGCGACGACCTGTTCGTGACCAACACCAAAATTCTCAAACGCGGCATTGATAACAAAATTGCCAACTCCATCCTCATCAAGGTCAACCAGATTGGCACCTTGACCGAGACCTTTGCTGCCATCGACATGGCCAAAGCCGCCGGTTTTACTGCGGTGATGTCGCATCGTTCTGGTGAAACCGAAGATGCGACGATTGCCGATCTGGCCGTGGCTACTGGCACCGGCCAGATCAAAACCGGTTCGCTGTCGCGTTCTGACCGTATCGCCAAATACAATCAGTTGCTGCGTATCGCCGAGGAACTGGGTGATAAAGCAACCTATCCCGGCATGGCCGCTTTTAAGCGCGCTGTAAGGTGAATATCACTGTTGTCTCATTAGTTCCACATCGTCATGCCGGCCTTGCACCCACAGGGCACAAACGCCGGAATGACGATGTAAAGTTAATGGGACGACAGTGTGGTCGTATATAAATGAAAGTCATCATCGCCGCCCTCGTCATTCTGTTTGTGCTGTTGCAGTTCAAACTCTGGTTAGGCGAGGGGGGGATGCAAAGCGTGTGGGCATTGAATGAGTCCATTGCGATTCAGACGGATGAAAACATCCAGCTCAAAGAACGCAATCAAACCCTGTCGGCCGAAGTGGATGACCTCAAGCAAGGGCTGGAGGCCATCGAAGAACGTGCTCGTTATGATTTGGGCATGATCAAAAAGGGTGAAACCTTTTATCAGGTTGTGGACTAAATTTGAGTCCGCCAACTGTCAATAGTGATTCGTCCGCGCTGTCAGATTGTTGGGCTATTATTCCCGCCGCCGGTGTGGGTGCGCGCATGGAGAGCGATCGTCCCAAACAATACCTGCCGCTGGCCGGGCGCACGGTGATTGAGCAGAGCCTGGATGCAGTACTGAATCATCCTGCTGTGCGCGGTGCCGTAGTGGCCATTTCCGAGTCGGATGCCTATTGGAGCGAGCTGCAATATCAACATACCAAAGCGGTTCAGGTAGCGCCAGGGGGGGCTGAACGTTGTCATTCTGTGTTGAGCGCGCTGCGGGTATTGAAAGAGACCGCAGATGAAACCGACTGGGTGTTGGTACACGATGCCGCACGTCCCTGTTTACGCCAGGAAGATATCAGCCGGCTCATCATGGCCTGTCAAAACCACCCCGTGGGTGGCATTCTCGCGGTTCCCGTTAAAGACACCATCAAACACGCTAGCCAGAATGGTGTTATCAGTCACACCGTGGATCGGGCGGCTCTCTGGCACGCGCAAACTCCGCAGATGTTTCGGCTGGGCGCCTTGTGCAGCGCATTGGAACGGGCGCTGGAAGGCGCGGCGCAGATTACTGACGAGGCTTCAGCGATGGAATATACCGGTCAATATCCGTTGTTGATCGAGGGCCATGCGGATAATCTCAAAATCACTCGTCCTGAAGACTTGCCATTAGCCGAGTTTTATTTTTCCAGACTTTAGCCGACAAATACTCAGAGCTGTTCTTTACGATGTCAGTATCAGGAGCGAATATGCGTTGGTTTATCCTGTTGTTGTTTCTGTGTTCTTCACAAAGCTTTGCCGAAACTTCTCTGTGGCGTGTCAGCAATGGTGCACATGAGTTATACATTGGTGGCACGATCCACGTGTTGCGGGCGTCCGATTATCCCCTACCTTCTGCGTTTGACGATGCCTTCAAAAAGGCCACGAGACTGGTTTTTGAAACGGATATCGCCGCAACCGAAGACCCTGCATTCGGCCAACGGCTGTTGCAGCGCACAACGTATTCCGATGGCCGCAGCCTCAAAGATGGCTTGAGCCGAGAGACTTACCGCCAGTTGGAAGCATTCTGCACCGCCCGCGGCTTGCCCATTGTGATATTCCAGAAAATGCGTCCGCCGATGGTGGTGCTGACACTGATGGTGCTGGAGCTGCAACGCCTTGGGATTTCCGGGACGGGTGTGGATCGCCACTATTTTCAACGCGCGGTGGCGGCAAATAAAAAGATCGGTCAACTAGAAACCGTCACCGAGCAACTGGATTTTATGGCGAACCTGGGCAAGGGGCGGGAAGATGATTTTGTGAGTTACAGCTTGCGGGACATGCAGCAACTTGAAACCGTGATGGACGAGTTGATATCGGCTTGGCGCACGGGTGATCTTGATAAAATGGCGGTCATTGCACTGGAGGAAATGCGCCGGAATTTTCCCGGCATTTATCAGCAACTTCTGGTTAATCGTAACCACAACTGGCTGCCCCGGATTGAAACCATGTTGAGTGACCCGGGAATAGAGTTGATATTGGTCGGTGCGCTGCATCTGGTAGGCGACGATGGGGTGTTACAGTTGTTGCGTGAACGGGGGTATCGTATTGAGCAACAGTAGTTCGTGCCGGTGAGAGTGTTTGAGAATAACAGGGAGATAACGATGGCAGAGATCGACCAAGAACAGCTGGCCCTGCAATGGCGCCGCACCAAAATTATCGCCACCCTGGGGCCTGCCTCAAATTCTCTTGCGATGATCAATAAACTCCTGGAGGCCGGTGCCAATGTGGTGCGCTTGAACATGTCGCATGGCGACCATCAAAGCCATCGGTTGTTATTTGAACGCGTGCGTGCGGCTGCCAAGCGCCAAAAGAAAAATATCGCGATCCTGATGGACTTGTGTGGGCCCAAGATTCGTGTCGGAAAATTTGAAGGCGGCCAAATGACCTTGGTCGCGGGTCAAAACGTCACGGTCACTTGTCGAAATGTCATGGGGGGTGACGGCCTGATTGCCTCCCAATATCGTAAATTGTACAAGGATGTCAAAAAGGGCGAACGGGTGTTGCTGGATGACGGCAACTTGGAGTTATGTGTGGTTTCGGTCAAGGGAAGCGACATCACTTGCCGCGTCGTCCACGGTGGGCTGCTGAAAGACCACAAAGGCATGAATTTGCCGGACTCGGATTTATCGATCGCCGCATTTACTGCGAAAGATAAAAAAGATGCACTGTTGGCGATGGAGCTGGGCGCAGAGTTTGTTGCGCTGAGCTTTGTGCGCAATGCGGGCGACATCGTGCGCTTGACGCGTTTTATGGCGCGACACGGTGAGGCGATTCCGGTGATCAGTAAAATCGAGCGTCCCGAGGCGGTGGAAAACATCGATGAAATTCTGCGCGAATCTTACGGCATCATGGTGGCGCGTGGTGATTTGGGCATTGAGCTGCCCGCAGAACAGGTGCCGATGATTCAGCGTGACCTCATTAAGCGCGCTCGCCTGGCTTATGCGCCGGTGATTGTTGCGACGCAAATGCTGGAATCGATGATCACTCATTCCCGGCCGACGCGTGCCGAAGTGGGGGACGTGGCCAGTGCCGCCCATTCCAGTGCCGACGCGGTGATGCTTTCGGGAGAAACTGCCAGCGGCGCATATCCTGTGGAGGCGGTGGAGATGATGGTGAAAGTGGTTCGGGAGATTGAACGTCACCAGTGGCGCGACGGGCAATATGGCAGCCAGGTGTTTGCCAATCGGCGGCTGTCGGACTTCTCCAGCCGCGAGGCAGTGGCGCATGCGGCGCTAGGCCTGGCGCGAGACCTCAAGCTACAGGCGATTATCGTGCCGACCTTGTCCGGCACTACGGCGCATGTACTGGCGGCGCATCGCACCACCGCACCGATGGTCGGTGTTTGTTCCCGGGAGGTTATTTGTCGCCGCTTGTCCCTGCACTGGGGGGTGATCCCTGTGTATCTGGTGACGCCCTCTCACCTGGATTGGCGAGACGTTTGTCATCGGATTGAAGCGCAATGCGAACTGGCCAAGCCCGGGCACACAGTGCTGGTGGTGGCCGGTTTTAATGATGACCCGGCGCTCAATGAGCCGGTATTGAAGATAATGAGTTTGTGATGTCCGAGCGGGCAGCCGTGTCAGCCGCCCAGCAAGGGCAACAACTGCGGCCACACGGTATTGAGCAATTGTGGTTGTGCAGCGGCGGTGGGGTGCAAGCCATCGCCTTGCAACAATTCGCGCCGGGTGGCGACCTTGGCCAGCAAAAAGGGCACCAGGCCCGTCTCGTGTTGTTCGGCAATTTCAACAAAAATCTGCTCAAAGTCCCGGGTATAACGTGGCCCGTAATTGGGCGGCAAGCGCATCCCGATTAATAACACGCGTGCTTCGGCTTGTTGGCTGGCGCGAATCATGCGGCTAAGGTTTTGCCGAACCAGATTTAGCGACAGTCCCCGCAGCCCATCGTTTGCCCCCAGTTCGATGATGACGATTTTTGGCAGGTGTTGATTCAATGCTTGGGTGAGACGTTGCAACCCCCCGCTGGTGGTTTCGCCGCTGATGCTGGCATTGACGACCTGATGGGGCAGGTTTTCGGAGGCCAGACGTTGTTGCAACAATGCCACCCAGCCTGCGTTGGCGTTAATGCCGAAACTGGCGCTCAAGCTGTCTCCCAAAATGAGAATCACCGGGCTATCTGTTTGCTGTGATTTTGCGGAGACACTATTTCCGGCGAGGCTATTTTCGGCGACAGAGGGTAAACTGATGGCCAGCATTAAAAATGCGAACAACGCGAAGCGACGGCGGTCAACAGGTGTGAGAATAATAATCCGTAACCATGAGAAATAATGTGTCATGAATGAGAGTGTGAATCAGCCGATCCTGCATGTCGAGAATTTAGCGAAATCCGTGGCCAGTCTCGATGCCTCCAGGGGTGAAGCTTTGGTGATTCTTCACGATATTCATCTCAGCGTGCAGGCGGGCGAGTCGCTGGCCATCGTCGGCCCTTCCGGTTCGGGAAAATCGACCCTGTTGGGTTTGTTGGCGGGGCTGGACAGCCCCAGTAGCGGTAGCATCCAGTTAGCGGGTGAAGATATTGTGCAGATGAATGAAGATCAGCGTGCCGCCCTGCGCGCTGAAAAGCTCGCGTTTATTTTTCAGTCTTTTCAATTGCTGCCGTCGTTTACGGCACTTGAAAACGTGATGCTGCCGTTGGAGCTGTTGGGTCAAGGTGCGTCAAATCCTGGTTCGTCACACGATACGCACAGCGGGGTGCGACAACAGGCCGAGCAACTACTGGCTCGGGTCGGCCTGGCTGAACGTTTGCAGCATTATCCTGCACAGTTGTCCGGGGGTGAGCAACAACGTGTCGCCATTGCGCGTGCCTTTGTTTCCCGGCCGGCATTGTTGCTGGCCGACGAACCCACCGGCAATCTTGATGCCCACACCGGCCAGCGCATTATCGACTTGATGTTTGAGCTGAACACCGAACAACACACCACGCTGGTGCTGGTGACCCATGATCACGTGCTGGCGGAGCGTTGTGATCGGGTGCTGGAATTGCAGGACGGTTGCTTTGTTGCGACGACCGACGTTGCGCAAGTGATGAAAGCGATGGCAGATTGATGCATTCAACTTTATCGTTACGCCTTTCCTGGCGCTTGTCGCTGCGCTTGTTGCGACGTGACTGGCGCGCCGGTGAATTACGAGTGTTACTCGCGGCGGTGTTGATTGCGGTGGCCTGTGTCAGCTCGGTGGCCTTTTTTACCGACCGGATTTCCCAGGCCTTGCAGCAACAAACCGGTGAGCTGCTGGGTGCCGACCTGCGCGTGGTAGCGGATCGTCCTCTGGCATCAACGATGCGCGATTTGGCGCAGAAAAAACACCTGGCCACCACCGAGACCCGCTCTTTTCGCAGCATGATCGTTGCTGGTGAAGGTACGCGACTGGCGGAAATCAAGGCGGCTGGCCCGGGTTATCCGCTGCGGGGGGCGTTAAAAATTGCGCCAGCACTGTTCGCGGAAGATCAGCTAACCCGAGCCCTGCCGAAACAGGGGGAAGCTTGGGCAGGGCCGCAACTACTACAGCAATTGAGCTTGCAAGTGGGTGAGCAGTTGCAGGTCGGCAACTTGATGTTACGCATCAGCGCCGTGTTGACTTATGAGCCGGACCGCAGCGGCAACCTGTTCAGTATCGCGCCGCGTCTGTTGATCAATCTGGCGGATTTGCCTGCCACGGGTTTGCTGCAAGAAGGCAGCCATATTCATTACGCGCTGTTAGTGGCTGGCGAGACTTCAGCGATTGACGATTTTCGTAACATGCTGACCCCGCAATTGCGTCGTGGTGAACGCATCGAAGGTGCCGCAGATGCGCGCCCCGAGGTGCGTGCCGCATTGACGCGGGCGCAGCAATTCCTGGGTTTGGCGGCGGTGGTGGCGGTGGTGCTGGCCTGTGTGGCGATTGCCCTGTCGGCGCGGCGTTTCGCCCAGCGTCACCGCAATACCTGTGCCATGTTGCGTTGTTTTGGCGCGAGTCAAAATATGATTAATGCCATTTTTGTTTTTCAATTACTGTGGCTGGGATTGTTGGCCGGCACCCTGGGGGTTGCGTTGGGTTATCTGGCCCAGCAGGGTTTGGTGGTTTTGCTGGGCCAATTGATTCTTGCCAGTCTGCCGCCGCCCTCGTGGACGCCAGTGTTGCTCGGTTATTTGGTGGCACTGGGGGGGCTGCTGGGTTTTGCTTTGCCGCCGGTGTTGCAACTGCGGGAGGTGCCGATGCTGCGCGTGTTGGGCGGCGTTGCTACCGATGTGGCTATGCGCTGGCGTCCGACCGTGGTGTTTTGTTATTTGCTCGGCGCCGCCGGTCTGGCCTTGTTAGTGTTGTATCAGGCGGGTGACTGGCGGATGGGCAAATTGTTGCTGTCGGGCCTGCTTGTAACGGCGTTATTGTTTTGGTCAGCGGCCGCGCTGTTGTTGTGGGGGCTCACGCGTGCGCTGCGCGGGGATTCGTTTGTATTCAGTTCGGCCTGGAAATTCGGCCTGCGTAATTTGGCAAAACGTCGCGGCGCATCGATCGCGCAAGTGATGGCCTTCGGGGTGGGCCTGACGGTGCTGCTGTTGCTCACCGTGGTGCGGGGGGATCTGTTGCAAGGCTGGGTGGATGGCCTACCCGCTGATGCGCCGAATCGATTTGTCATCAATATTCAACCGGATCAGCTGGCGGCGGTGCGGACGTTCTTTGCAGTAAAGAGCGCGCAAAAGGCCATCGCCAAGGTTGAGCTGCACCCCATGGTGCGCGGACGCTTGGCGGCGATCAACGGTGTGCCGGTGAGCGAAGAGCAGTTCAGCAATGGGCGCGCCCGAGGCTTGGTGGCGCGTGAGTTCAATCTGTCCTGGGCAAGCACCTTGCAAGCGGACAATGCGATTGTGGCGGGCCAGTGGTGGGAGACGGCTGGGCCCGATGAGGATTATGCCAACGAGTTTTCTGTCGAAGAAGGCATTGCCAAAACCTTGGGTCTTGCGCTGGGCGACGAGTTGACCTATCGCATTGCCGGCAATTTGTTTACGGCGACAGTCAGTAGTTTTCGCAGCGTGCGTTGGGACAGCTTTCGCACTAACTTCTTTGTGTTAGCCCCGCCTGGGGTGCTGGATGACTACCCGGCAAGTTACATCACCAGTTTTTATTTGCCGGACGACAAGGCTGGGTTGCTCGATGCCCTGGTGCAACAGTTTCCAAATCTGACCGTTATTGATATTGCCGCGATTATGGAACAGGTGCGTCATATTATTGCGCGCGTATCGTTGGCGGTGGAGTATGTGTTTATGTTCACCTTGGCGGCGGGTTTCATGGTGATGATCGCCGCGATTCAGTCGACCCTGGATGTGCGTCTGCATGAAAATGCGGTGTTGCGGGCTTTGGGGGCCCGGCGTCAGTGGCTGTGGCAAAGTCTGGCTAGCGAATTTTTTACCCTGGGTGCCTTGTCGGGTGGTTTGGCAGCGCTGTTTGCCAGTATTTTGGGTTACCTGATTGCGACCCGGGTGCTGGATCTCACGTACGAGATTAATCCGTGGTTGTGGATGACGGGCTTGTTGGTGGGTGGTGTCGGTGTGGGAGTGGCCGGTATTATCGGTACGCGCCAGGTGGTGAATAGTCCGCCGTTGAAAGTGCTACAGCGAGCTTAAGCGCAACAGCAGAGTACGGTGTGTTACTGCGATTTCAGAAAGAAGGGATCAGGGATTGAGCGATTGTTCAATATTTTTCTGGCGATCGGTCACCCGGTTTTGCACATTTTTGGCGTCTTCAATGAGTTGTTTGACGCGCCCCGGATCGGTGATGGGGAGCAGTGGTGACGGGCTATCCGGGATCGCGGCAGTGTCATTCGCGGGCTTGGGCATGATTTCGATCGGTGGCGGTGCCTGGGTGATGTTGATGTCACTGCGATAGATTTCCACGCTGCCGTTGACTCCGACGGGCGGCGGATTGTTACTAAAGTGCCATGCCCCTGAGTCGTCCTGCCATTTGTAGACTTTGGTTTCGTTCGCATCTGGTGTCATCAGTGGAATGGACGTTGTTGCATCGTCGAACCATGAGCGCACCGTGCCCAGTCCTTTTAGAATCGGGTTGGTGGATTGCTCGGCACCGGGGTTGAGTTCAGTCAGCGCGGCACCACCGACGAGTACGATCAGTATAATAATCAGGAAACGGATCATCATGTGGGGCAGCGGTTCCTTGCGGCGCTCTTGGTGACATTCTTTGCCGGATTAATCGCAAATGTCATTTTACAACGCTTAAAACGTGCCGCCATTCCAGCCCCACATGCGTCGGGGTGCATCGGCGAATTCAATATAGGTACGATTTTTTTCGATATCCAACTCTTGCGCCATAAGTGAACATAGATGCTCAGATAAACCCTGGGTGGCCGTCGTGGGGAGGTCGATACTTTTGAGTTCCAGATAGGCAAGTGGGCCGTTGCTACCGGCAAACAACATGGTTCGCCCGGCCTCAATGGCGATCATCACATAGTTTTCGGGATTTGCTTGGTACTCTTTCAATGTGATATTGCCGGGTTCAGCGTTTCTGTGGTGTTTCGCAGTAAGGCGCGGTGCGCGGGCAATGGCCCAAGTCCTTGTCAAGCGCCGCAACGCCGCTGCGGGACACCACAGAAACGCCCGAAGGGTTGGCCTGTCAGCGCTCATGGCTGCGTTCCGCCTCTTGCGAAGGACTATGGCCATTCGCTGCGAGGCGCGCCTTGCCCTGAACGCTGACAGACCAACTGAACCCGGCAATATCACATTGAAAGAGTACTAATTGCTTGGAGACCAATGCGGAGGCCTTTTGCATCAGCGCCTGTTGGCTGTCGGCATTCAATACTTGATTGGTCTGAATTTTCAGATAAGGCATGGCGGGCGGTTATCCGGAGTTGTTGGTTTTTGTTGAGTTTCCGCTGGGGTGCGTCGCTAGCCGCGTGTGCCGTCGGCGACGTCTTCTTCGGTCACCACTAAATCATTATTGCTGGCCCAGCCCATGATGTAGGTATACATCTCGGGGAAGTGATCCTCCATTTTGGGATCGAGGACGATGCACTTAATGCCGTCGATGATGAGTGGCTGCAGCATGGGCGAATACTGGATGCGCTGATCGCGGCCGAATGTCGAGAGCGCGCCACTCATACGTTCCGCCCAATCGCTGGGCCGGAACTTTCTGCCGGCCTGCGTTTTGCCTTCGATAATAATTTTTTTCACGTTGTTGTTGGTTGCTATTACGATTCTGTCCATGGCTCTGGCCGGTAAAAAGGGCTACAAAAAAAGGGCCGAAAAACAAGCGGTAGCTCATCTGGATTTCTACTGAAACCCGAATTAAACCCTATGGACGCACTTATACCCGAATGTGTTATCAGATGTCGAGATTATAGCCCAGAAGCTATGAAAACAGGGCAATTATTGCGTGAAATCTGAAAAATATCCTATCTTTTTCCGGGCCGAGCAGGTTTATAGTGACGCTTTGCTATTAATTGTTCTACATTTGTTAAATGGCTCGGCAAAATGATGTGGGAATTTGCCGGAAAACTCCCGAATTTCTTGACCTGACGGGCGGTTCCCAGTAGTTTACCCTGTCCTTCGTGACAGGATATAAAACCGCCCGTTTTTACGGGCGTTTTTTTCTAGGGGCAAACGGATTTATCGCTGTAAACCCTCAGCCTCAAATTTGTGGCGGGGGTACTATATTGAATAAATCAGGTCGTAAATGAGGCCGTGTATTTCAAAGAACGGGCAATACAGAGAGAATTTGGACGTGAAACTGACCGGTGCAGAAATTTTAATAACCTTCCTCGCGGACGAAGGGGTTGAATTCTTATTTGGCTACCCCGGTGGCGCGGTATTGCATATTTACGATGCCATCGACCGGCAGGATCGTGTCAAACACATCTTGGTGCGTCACGAACAGGCGGCAACCCATGCCGCTGACGGCTACGCGCGCTCCACCGGCAAACCCGGTGTGGTGTTGGTCACTTCCGGCCCCGGTGCCACCAATGCGGTGACGGGAATTGCTACGGCGTACATGGATTCGATTCCCATGGTGGTGATCACCGGCCAGGTGCCCACCCACCTCATCGGTAATGATGCTTTCCAGGAAGTGGATTCCGTCGGCATCACGCGTCCCATTGTGAAACACAATTTCCTGGTCAAGGATGTGAAGGACTTGGCGCTGATTTTGAAAAAGGCTTTTTACGTGGCCACCACTGGGCGTCCCGGGCCGGTGGTGGTGGACATTCCCAAAGACGTCACCGCAGAGAGCGTGGGTTACGTGTATCCGCAACAGATCGAGATGCGTTCTTATAATCCGGTGGTGAAAGGGCATAGCGGTCAGATTAAAAAGGCCGTGAAGCTCATGGCGGCGTCCAAACGCCCCATTATTTATGCAGGTGGCGGGGTGGTTCTCGACAACGCCAGCAAAGAGCTCCTGCAGTTGGCGCACAAGGTAGGCGCACCGGTGACCAATACCTCCATGGGTTTGGGCGGGTATCCTGCGGCGGATAAGCAATATGTGGGCATGCTGGGTATGCATGGCACCTACGAAGCCAACATGGCCATTTCTAATTGCGATTTGATCATTGCCATTGGTGCGCGTTTTGATGACCGCGTGACCGGCAATATCGAAAAATTTGCACCGCTGGCCAAGATCATTCATGTGGATATTGATCCGTCCTCCATCGCCAAAAATGTGAAAGTGGATGTGCCCATCGTCGGTACTGTCAGTGGTGTTATCAAAGCGTTGCTGAAGGTCATCAAAGCGGATGGGTTTAAGCAGGACAAGGCCGCGCTAAAAGAATGGTTGAAACAGGTTGACGAATGGCGTGCGGTGGAATGCCTCAAATATAAAACCAATGGCGATGTCATCAAGCCGCAGTTCGCGCTGGAAACCTTGTACAAGGTCACCAAAGGTGATGCCTATGTGACCTCCGACGTGGGTCAGCATCAAATGTGGGCGGCGCAGTATTATCGATTTGAAAAGCCACGGCGCTGGATCAACTCCGGAGGCCTTGGCACCATGGGTTTTGGCCTGCCAGCGGCGATGGGTGTGCAGCTGGCCTTCCCCAAGGCGCAGGTCGCCTGTGTCACGGGTGAGGGCAGCATCCAGATGAATATTCAGGAACTGTCCACCTGCCTGCAGTACAACTTGCCGATTAAAATTATCTGCCTGAATAATGGTTACTTGGGCATGGTGCGACAGTGGCAGGAGTTTTTCTACGAAGAACGCTATTCAAGTTCCTATATGGAGTCACTGCCAGATTTTGTGAAACTTGCCGAGGCCTATGGCCATGTGGGCATGCAGGTGACGAAGGCGGGAGACGTCGAGGCGGCTTTGAAAGAGGCTTTCAAAATGAAAGATCGTCTGGTGTTTGTTGATATCCTCACGGATCCGAAAGAGAACGTTTATCCCATGGTGCCTGCCGGTGCTGGGCTGGATGAAATGATCCTCATTTAGATTTTTGAGAGAGTGTTGACGGTAAATTTTTAGCGGCTAACTTTATACTGGCAAACAAGCCACCGTAGACCGAAACTGAAATCGAAATTAAAAAGAAATCTGAAGTGAAAACAATGCGTCATATTATTTCAATACTGATGGAAAACGAGGCGGGAGCCTTGTCGCGCGTGGCAGGACTGTTTTCTGCGCGGGGTTACAATATTGAGTCCCTCACCGTTGCTCCGACAGAAGACAGCACCTTGTCACGTATGACCGTGGTGACCCGCGGCTCTGATGAAATCATCGAACAGATCACCAAACAACTGAATAAGCTTGTCGATGTGGTCAAATTGGTGAATCTCACCGAAGGCCCGCATATTGAACGCGAAATGATGATGATCAAGGTCAAGGCTTCAAGCAACGATTCGCGGGAAGAAGTGAAGCGTCTGGTGGATATTTTCCGGGGACGGATTATCGATGTCAGCGCGACCAGCTACACCATTGAATTGACCGGTACCGGTAGTAAGCTGGACGCATTTATTGCGGCCTTCGAAAAGACGCCCATCCTGGAAACAGTGCGATCAGGCATTTCCGGGATTTCACGTGGTGCAAAGAATTTACATATTTAATTAAACAAATTCGGCTGCGCACATGGAAGATTCGTGTCGCAAAATGAATGCACAGAATTAATGTAGGAGTTAAAGGTAAAATGAACATTTATTACGACAAAGATTGCGATCTCTCAATTATCAAAGGCATGAAGGTAGCTATTATTGGTTATGGTTCCCAGGGCCATGCCCATGCCAACAATCTGAAAGATTCTGGTGTCGATGTCACCGTGGCTCTGCGTGCAGACTCGGCATCTGTTGCCAAGGCTGAAGCCGCTGGCTTGCCGGTGAAAAACGTGCCTGAGGCGGTTGCCAATGCCGATGTGATCATGGTGTTGACCCCGGATGAGTTTCAGTCACAACTGTATAAAGAAGAAATTGAGCCTAACTTGAAGCAGGGTGCGACTTTAGCCTTCGCGCACGGTTTTGCCATTCATTACAATCAGATCGTGCCACGTGCCGATCTGGACGTGATTATGATTGCCCCTAAGGCACCAGGGCACACGGTGCGTAATGAATTCAAAAAAGGCGGCGGCATTCCTGATTTGATCGCGATATTCCAGGATGCTTCCGGCAAGGCCAAAGACGTAGCTTTGTCTTATGCCGCGGGCGTGGGCGGCGGTCGTACCGGTATTATTGAAACCACCTTCAAAGATGAAACCGAAACCGATCTGTTCGGCGAACAAGCGGTGTTGTGCGGTGGCGCGGTGGAGCTGGTGAAGGCCGGTTTTGAAACCTTGACCGAAGCGGGTTATGCCCCGGAAATGGCCTACTTCGAATGCCTGCATGAACTCAAGTTGATTGTTGATTTGATGTACGAAGGCGGCATCGCCAACATGAACTACTCGATCTCCAACAATGCAGAGTACGGTGAGTATGTGACCGGCGCGAAAATCATCAACGAAGAAAGTCGTCGCGCCATGCGCGAAGCACTGAAGAATATTCAGAACGGTGAATATGCCAAGCGTTTCATTTTGGAAGGACAAGCAAATTACCCGGAGATGACCGCGCATCGTCGCCTCAATGCCGAGCATCCGATTGAGAAAACCGGTGCCAAACTGCGTGAGATGATGCCGTGGATTACTGCTAATGCCCTGGTTGATAAAAGCAAAAATTAATAAATAGTGAGATATATTTGGGGCAAGGCATTCAGCTTTGCCCCTTTTTTCTATTTCATACTCTTAACCACTAACAACGAAATCACACTTAAATCCTGGTCTGCTTACGATGCTCGCTTATCGCTATCCTATAATCGCGCGTGAAGGTTGGGTGTGGATTGCCTCCATTGCCATTCCTGCATTGATTGTTCATGCAATGTACGGATTGGTTTCATTGCCATTATGGTTATTGGTGCTGGTGTTGTTGTTTCTGTTTCGTGATCCCGCTCGAAAAATTCCTGCAGTGCCGCTGGGCATTGTGAGTCCGGTTGATGGAAGAGTGGTGGCCGTGGATACCGTGTACGATGCCTACCTGAATCGGCAGTCATGGGTGGTGAGTATCAAAATGGGTTTCACCAGTGTTTACTCGGTACATAGTCCGATGGAAGGTAAAGTCCTGGAACAATGGTTGGAAGTGCCGCGCAAGATTATCGCTGCTGATGCAGAAAATGGCGCGCAAACCATTGCGGAAATGCAGGGGAAAACCGCCGCGAAAATAAAAAATCCACAAGTGGTAACCTATGCGCAGTGGATTCAAAGTGATGAAAAAGACGATTTAGTGTTAGTGATTGAAGTGAACTCACGTATGCCGCGGCCGAAATGTTATGTGCAGAGTGGCGAGCGCATTGGCCAGGGCCAACGTTGTGGATTTATTCGTTTTGGTTCACGGGTTGATGTGCTGATCCCGGTGACTTCGCGTATTTCGGTGTCCGTGGGTGACGATGTCTTGGCAGGTTCTGACATTATTGCGACGTTGGTACACGCAAAGGTTGTTCCCCCAAAGCCGGCACCCGTCGTCAATGGCTGAGACGCCATTCAAGTGCGCGCAGGTTCGGGAAGAATTATAATACACTCAGTACCTGCGAATCTGGGACCGGAAATATCTAAACCGATATTATGATTGTGACGATAGTCTGAATATGACCGACAAACATTCCAATAGCACCAATAAAAGTGCGCAACTCAATGCCGACACCCAGGCTGAAGCCAAGCCGGATATGAGCGCTGAAGAAACGCTGGAGGCGCAGGAAAAACGCCCCCATCGCGGGATTTATTTGTTGCCGAATCTGTTTACCACAGGTTGTCTGTTCGCGGGGTTTTACGCCATTGTGGCGGCCATGGGTGGGCGTTTCGAATCGGCAGCGGTAGCCATTTTTATTGCCATGGTTCTCGACGGTCTGGACGGTCGGGTGGCGCGCATGACCAACACTCAAAGTGCCTTTGGTGCGGAATATGACAGCCTCGCAGATATGGTGTCTTTCGGCCTGGCCCCGGCCTTGGTGGTGTATGTGTGGGCCTTGTCGGATCTCGGCAAGCTAGGCTGGTTGGCGGCCTTTGTGTATACCGCCGGCACCGCCTTGCGACTGGCGCGTTTTAATACTCAGGTGGGCACCACGGACAAACGTTATTTTCAAGGATTGGCGAGTCCGGCCGCGGCGGCAGTGGTGGCGGGGATGGTGTGGGTAGGGCACGACTATCAGGCGCAAGGTTTGAGCGTTTCTATTTTTGCCGCAGTGTTGACGGTGGTGATGGGCCTGTTGATGGTGAGTAACGTGCGTTATCGCAGTTTTAAGGATCTGGACCTCAAGGGCAAGGTGCCGTTTGTGGCGATCCTGGCAGTGGTGTTGGTGTTCGTGCTGATCTCGCTGGATCCGCCGCAGGTGTTGTTTGCGGGCTTTGCGATTTATGCGTTTTCCGGCCCCGTGGTGACCTTGCTGACGCTGCGGCGACGTCGCGCCGAGCGGCGGGCGCTGAGTGAACAGGATTCATCTGACGATTAGTGGCGCTTGTGATTTTTTCGAGGCGCGGCTATAGTCCAGTGAACACATTGTGATAAACGATGAACAGACTCTGATTGACATGAATTTTTTTGCACATAAGACCGCCATTGATGCCCGTTCCGGGCAGGTGTCTTTGTGCGCTGCCGGACAAGCCGCATTTGCGGGCCTGTTTTCCGGTTTCGCTCTTCTGCGACTGCTGCCTTAGGGCAGACAACGACACCTCCCCTATTTTATCCGATTTCTGTGCTGCGCGAATGCGTAGTCCATAGCCCGTGAATTTGCGGTGCAATCATCGGCAGTGAGTGCCTGAAAATTAACAGCGCCACTGCTAAGATGATCCCACCAGAATGGAGCACAACATGAGTCAGCAATTAATTATTTTTGATACCACTTTGCGCGATGGTGAGCAAAGCCCCGGTGCGTCGATGACGCGTGACGAAAAGGTGCGTATCGCCAAGGCCCTGGAACGTATGCACGTGGATATCATCGAGGCCGGTTTTCCGATTGCCAGTGAAGGTGATTTCGCGGCGGTCAAGGCAGTGGCCGATGTCATCAAAGACAGCACGGTGTGCGGATTGGCGCGCGCCCTGGATAAAGATATCGATCGTGTTGGCGAAGCCTTGAAAAATGCCAATTCAGCACGTATTCACACCTTCATCGCCACCTCGCCGATACACATGAAGATGAAGTTGCGCATGGAACCGGACGCGGTCATCGAGCAAGCGGTACGTGCGGTAAAACGCGCGCGACAGTATACTGATGACGTGGAGTTTTCGCCGGAAGATGCCGGTCGTTCCGAACTGGATTTTTTGTGTCGTGTGCTGGAGGCGGTGATTGATGCCGGCGCCACCACGGTGAATATTCCGGATACCGTGGGCTATAATTTGCCGCACCAATTTGGCAGCCTCATTGCCAATCTCATGGAGCGTGTGCCTAACTCGGATAAAGCGGTGTTCTCCGTGCATTGTCATAATGATCTCGGCCTGGCCGTCGCCAACTCACTGGCTGCGGTGGAGCAGGGTGCGCGTCAGGTGGAGTGCACTATTAATGGTTTGGGTGAACGCGCCGGTAATGCTGCGCTGGAAGAAATTGTGATGGCAGTGAGTACCCGGAGCGATGTGTTTTCCTGCAACGTGGATCATATTGACCGAAGCCAAATTGTGTCCTGTTCCCGTTTGGTGTCGAGCGTCACCGGTTTTACCGTGCAGCCCAATAAGGCCATCGTTGGTGCCAACGCCTTTGCCCATGAATCCGGTATTCATCAAGACGGGGTACTCAAAAGCCGTGAGACTTACGAAATCATGCGTGCTGAAGATGTGGGTTGGTCTGCGAATCGAATGGTGTTGGGCAAGCATTCGGGGCGTAATGCATTTCGCACCCGCATGCAGGAATTGGGCGTCAGTTTTGACGGTGAAGAAGAACTCAATGCGGCCTTCTTTCGCTTTAAGGAATTGGCCGATAAAAAACACGAAATCTTCGACGATGATTTGCAGGCGCTGGTCACTGAAGCTGGCCTGGAGGCGGAGAATGAGCGGGTGAAATTGGTGTCGCTCAAGGTTTGTTCCGAGACCGGCGAGACGCCTGTTGCCCAAGTGACACTTAAAGTCGATGGTGTGGAAAAACATGCCGAGGCCGCCGGTGGTGGTCCTGTCGATGCCGCGTTCAGGGCGATTGAGTCGGTGGTGGCTAGTGGCAGCGAATTGCAGTTATATTCGGTGAACAATATTACCAGTGGTACCGATTCGCAGGGCGAAGTGACGGTACGGCTGGACCAGGGTGGTCGTATTGTCAACGGGCAGGGTGCCGATACCGATATTGTTATCGCTTCGGCTAAGGCATACATCAATGCCTTGAATCGGGTGCTGGCACCGGTTGATCGACAGCATCCGCAGGTGTAAGTGGACTGCGAACGTGAAGTTTTTTACCACAGAGGCCGTAGAGAATACCAAGACAAAAAATCTCCGTTTCTCTTTACTCTGTGAACTTTGTGGCATTTGGTTTTTATTAATACGGTACGAACGCTGGTGACAACACGGCAACAACAATCCGCTTATCTGCAGGCCATGGGCATTCAGGCTTGGGTGTCTCGTACTGAGGCTCGCGATGAAGCGTCAGCAGAAATACAGGCCGTAGAAATTTCGGCAGAAGTCCCTGTGGCTGAAGTTTTGCCAGATAAAGTGCTTGCTGCCACTGTGGCCAAAGTAAAACTACTACCCGTGGTGAGTGATGGTCTGGTTAGCGATGATCCGGTTAGTGACGGCCCGCCGATGCCGACGGACGATTACATGCCTAGTCTGGATATATCTGAGTCGACGACTGATTTGGCTTCGGCGGCTACGCCAGAAATTAATGTCAGCAACCTGGATTGGCCAGAATTGCAATCGACGGTGTCTGCATGCACGGCTTGTGCGTTGCATCAGTCACGGACCCAAGCCGTTTTTGGGGTGGGCAATCACGGGGCGGACTGGATGATCGTTGGCGAGGCACCGAAGGCGGATGAAGACCAGCAGGGCACACCCTTCGTCGGCGATTCCGGGCAGCTGCTCAACAATATGTTACGTGCGCTGGGCCTGACGCGTGAGCAGGTGTTCATCACTAACATCCTTAAATGTCGGCCCGCGGATGACCGTGACCCGCGGCCGGAAGAACTCAGCCAATGTGACGTCTATCTGCAACGACAGATCGCACTTCTGGCGCCTAAAGTGATTCTCGCTGTGGGTGGGGTGGCGGCACATAGCCTGCTGAAGCTGAAAACCCCGGTGACAAAATTACGCGGTCAGTTACACCATTATGATAAAACGCCCGTGGTGGTGACTTACCACCCGGCGTACCTGCTGCGCAAACCCCGCGAGAAGGCCAAATGCTGGGAAGACTTGCGGTTTGCTGCTTCTGTGGTTAGCGGCAATATCGGCAGAGAAACCCCATGAGCGCGGTGTTGCAACCCCCCGAATTATGCTTGCGCCCGATGCTGGCACAGGATCTTGAAGCGGTCATGCGCATTGAACTGTCGATGTATCCCTTTCCATGGACGCAACGTATTTTCGACGATTGCCTGCGGGTGGGATACCGTTGTCAGGTGGGTGAAATTGACGGTGCCCTGGCCGGTTACGGGGTAATGTCCACAGGAGCCGGTGAGGCGCATATTCTGAATTTGTGTGTCGCTGAAGAATTTCAGCGGCAGGGTCTGGCGCGTGAAATTCTGGGGGTGCTCATGGATGAAGCGGATGCACTGAAGGTTCGCGATGTCTTTCTGGAGGTGCGGCCATCCAATATCGGCGCCATCGCATTGTATGATCAGGCGGGTTTTAATCGGGTGGGGCTGCGCAAGGATTATTACCCCGCCGTAGATGGACGTGAAGATGCGATTATTTTTGCTGTCAGCCTGCGCTTGTAGTTGATTTCGGGGTTGATGACACCTCAACGCCCAAATATCGCCCACAAAAATACCATTCATGTCTAAGCTTCTCCCTCCCGCTATTTTCCTCATGGGCTCCACCGCCACGGGTAAGACCGAGCTGGCCATCGAGCTGTGCCGGGAATTACCGTGCGACATTATCAGCGTGGATTCGGTGATGGTGTATCGGGGCATGGACATCGGTTCGGCCAAGCCAGATGCGGCGACGTTGGCTGAATTCCCGCATCGGCTTATCGACATCTGCGACCCTGCGGAGCCGTTTTCTGCGGCGCAGTTCCGGCAGCGCGCCCTTGAGGAAATCAACGAGATCCTGTCGCGTGGCCGTATCCCCCTGCTGGTGGGGGGCACCATGTTGTATTTCCGGGCGCTGGAGCAGGGACTGTCGGCACTGCCATCGTCCGATGCGGGTGTGCGGGCGCAACTGGGAGCCGAACTGGACGAACATGGCCTGGCCCACCTGCATGCCCGTCTGGCCGAGGTGGACCCCGAAGCTGCCGTGCGCATCCATGTCAACGACCCGCAACGCACTCTGCGCGCACTGGAAGTGTTTGAGTTGAGCGGCCAGTCCATGAGTAGCCTGCTGCGGCAGAAGATCGATAATGAGCTGCCCTGCCGGCCGATAAAAATTGTGCTGACACCGGCGCATCGCGCGGTATTGCATCAGCGCATTGAGCAGCGCTTTCAGACCATGCTGACGCAGGGATTTGTTGGTGAGGTCGAGGCTCTGTATCAGCGCGGCGACCTGCATGCTGAACTGCCCTCAATGCGCGCGGTGGGTTATCGACAGGTGTGGGCGCACCTTGACGGCCAGTGGGATTACCACAGTATGCGCGAAAGAGGCGTTATCGCCACTCGCCAATTCGCCAAGCGCCAGCTCACCTGGTTGAAACATCAGCCGCCAGAGGCCGCATTCACACTGAGTTTCGAGGAAAAACCGGGCCAAATTCTGGCTCAGGTCTTGAAATATCTTGTCGTTAATGCCATATAAATAGCTCAGGGGTGGTGATCGCTACACTGTTGCTGGCCGGTCAGCGTTATCGATAGGCATTGTCGGCGAATAAGTTTTGTGATCACGTGGACATTTATTTGACTCGTTTTTAAATAGGGTCATATTCATAGCCGGGCCGTTAGGTTTCCCCTGTGCTGTTTGTGGCAGTTTGTTCGCCGCTAGTGAGTGGCGAAATAGCACTGGGAACAGCAGCGCAGAGCGCCAATAAAATCAATAAGGATACTTAAAAAGGAGAATTACCATGTCAAAAGGGCAATCACTACAAGACCCTTTCTTGAATGCGTTACGTAAGGAACGTGTACCGGTCTCAATCTTCCTGGTCAATGGCATTAAACTGCAAGGACAGATTGATTCATTTGATCAATTTGTGGTTCTGCTGAAAAACAGCGTTAATCAAATGGTCTATAAACACGCGATTTCCACGGTAGTGCCTGCACGCAACGTGAAATTGCCGGTGGCAACTGAAGGTGGTCAAGATTCACACAATTCCTAATAGCAGCACATTTGATAACCGACACTTTGTAAGCCAATACGCGGCGGGTATTCATACCGCCGTTGGTGTTGTTGTTGGTAAAATATGTGCTGGATTGAAATTCCGGCTGGGTTGTGTGCTAAGGCGTGGCGAGTTAAGTACCAGGAGGGACCAGGTTGTTTGATCGTCCCGGTACTCTCGACGATGCATCGGGCCAGCGTGCCCCCGGCAGTGAACGCGCCGTATTGGTACACGTCAATTTTTCCTCTCGAGCGTCTGCGACGAAATTTGATAGTGATGCATTAGCCGAGTTTCATGAACTGGCGACCTCTGCGGGCGCGGAACCGGTGGCCGTGGTGACGTCTGCGCGGCGTACCCGGGATGCGAAATACCTCATCGGTACCGGCAAGGCCGAGGAAGTCCGTGAACTGATTGAGCGTGAAAAGGCGGAACTGGTGCTGGTGGATTATGCGCTGGCACCTTCGCAGGAGCGTAATCTGGAACGCCTGCTGCAGTGCCGGGTGCTGGATCGTACCGGGCTGATCCTGGATATCTTTGCCCAACGCGCCACTTCCCACGAGGGACGCTTGCAGGTGGAGCTGGCCCAGCTTAAGCACCTGTCCACGCGTCTGGTGCGAGGCTGGACGCATTTGGAACGCCAAAAGGGCGGCATCGGTCTGCGTGGGCCGGGTGAAACCCAGTTGGAAACGGATCGACGTTTATTGGCGGCGCGTATCAAACAACTCAATAAACGCCTGGAGAAAGTGCAGAACCAGCGTGACCAGAGTCGCCGTTCTCGGCGCAAGGCAGAGGTGTCTACGGTGTCCCTGGTGGGCTACACTAACGCCGGTAAATCCACGCTCTTTAACCGTCTGACGGATGCCGAGGTTTATGTCGCGGATCAATTGTTTGCCACGCTGGATCCCACCATGCGGCGTTTGGAGCTGGCAGATTCCGGTACGATAATTCTCGCCGACACCGTGGGTTTTATTCGTAATTTGCCTCACGATTTGGTGGCAGCCTTCCGTTCCACCCTGGAAGAGACCTGCCAAGCAGACCTGTTACTGCACGTGATTGATGCCAGTAATGAGAACCATCAGCAGCAAATGGAACAGGTGAACGCCGTGTTGAAGGAAATTGGAGCAGATAAAGTGCCGCAGATTGAGATCTTCAACAAGGTGGATTTGATGCCGGATCACCCGCCACGCCTGGACCGGGGAGAGAATGCCCAGGTACGCCGCGTCTGGTGCTCGGCACAAACCGGGGATGGCCTGGATCTGCTGAAAACCGCGCTAGATCAACGCTTCAGCGCGGATCAACTGCACGAATGGATACGCGTACCAGCGACCAATGGTCGGCTGCGAGCCAAGTTGTTTGACCTTGGCAAAGTGCTCAAAGAACAGGTGGAGGCCAATGGCGACTTGTTGCTGGAGGTCGAGCTGGCACGGCGAGATTTTGAAAATCTGCAAAGAACCGATGATGTGCAGGTGGCGAGTCATCGTTCGGTTTCTTGATGTTGGGTGCATAAATGGTTGCAGCTGGGTACCGAAACCCCCTAAAATCCATCTTCCTGCGTTAACGGAAAATAAGCGGGTAGCTTAGTTTCCGTTACGCGTGCGTTTATCGTTGCTAAAGGGCATATCAGCAACAGACGCCAAATCGAATTTTTTACTGGCCAATGGGTCAGAGCAGTGATTTATTACTGTGATGTTTAGAACAGTTATTTATCAACGGTTTTTAAAAAGTAGTTTTTAATAGTGGAGCGCAATAATGGCCTGGAATGAACCTGGTGGTTCAGGGAATAAAGATCCCTGGGGCGGACGTAAAAGTAATGAGCAGGGTCCGCCTGATCTCGATGAAGTGGTGAAAAAACTTCAAGAAAAATTTGGAGCACTGTTTGGCGGAGGGGGCGGTAATAGCGGTAGTGGCGGTTCCAGTTCCGGCAAGATGGGTTCCATCGGTGTTGGCCTGATTGCCGCCGTGGCTATCGCGGTTTGGGTAGTCTCCGGCGTCTATATTGTCGATGAAGGTACCCGTGGTGTGGTATTGCAGTTTGGTAAATACCACCAGACCACCCAGCCAGGCCCGCATTGGTATCCGCGGGGTATTCAAAGCGTGGAGACTGTGGATATCGCAAACATCCGTGGTATTAGCGTCGGTTTCCGAAGCGGTACTACTGATCGCCAAACCGCCAGCAGTGTCGGTCGTGAGTCTTTGATGCTGACCCAGGATGAAAACATCGTTGACGTTAAACTGGCGGTGCAATTTAAAGTGAAGAGTGCCAGCGACTATTTATTCAGCGTCAAAGATCCTGAGACCTCGCTGCGTCAGGTGATTGAAAGCGCGATCCGTGAAACCATTGGCGAAAGTGACATGGATTACATCCTTAAAGAAGGTCGTGCCGATGTGACGGAGCAAACCCGTGTGCAGGTACAGACGGTTATGGATCTGTATAAAACCGGTTTGCACGTCACCACCGTCAACTTGCAAGATGCCCAGCCGCCTGAGCAGGTGCAGGATGCCTTTGCCGATGCCGTCAAGGCACAGGGTGACCAGGCGCGGGTGATCAATGAGGCCGAGGCCTATTCCAATGACATCATTCCACGGGCGCGCGGTAAGGCCGCTCGTCAAATGGCTGAAGCCAATGCCTATAAAGAAAAGGTGATTGCGGAAGCCACCGGTAAGGCCTCGCGCTTTACCCAGGTGCTGGCGGAATATAAAAAGGCCCCTGAGGTCACGCGCAAGCGTTTGTATCTGGATACCATGGAATTGGTGATGAGCAACAGCAGCAAGGTGCTGGTGGATGTAAAGGGCGGTGGCAACCTCATGTATTTGCCGCTGGATAAAATGATGGGTGGCGGCACGGGCGATTCGTCCAATGCACGTCGCGTTATTGAAGGTGTTTCGTCTACTCAACCGAGTATGGAACAACGATTGCGCGAGAGTGTTCGCAGCAATAGAGGAGCACGCTAATGGGACAGGCTAAAGGGTTGGTAGGTATCTTGTTGGCGTTGGCCGTGGTGGTTGCTTCGTTTTCGATCTTTACCGTCGACGAACGTGAGAAAGTCATCAAGTTCCGCTTGGGTGAAATTGTTAAAACGGATTTTACCCCAGGGCTGCATTGGAAGACGCCGTTTGTGAATAACGTGCGCAAGTTTGATGCACGTGTTCAAACCCTGGATGCTGCGCCGGAACGTTTTTTGACCGGTGAGAAGAAAAACCTCATCGTCGATTCGTTTGTGAAATGGCGTGTCAAGGATGTTGCCACGTATTACACGGCCACCGGTGGTGACGCAGTACGGGCTAATTTGCGTCTGTCGCAAATCATCAAAGATGGACTGCGCGGTGAATTTGCCAAGCGTACCATCAAGGAAGTTGTGTCCGGTGAGCGTAATGAGATCATGACGCTGATCACCAAGCAGGCGAATACCCAGGCGGAAGCCTTCGGCATTGAGATCATTGACGTGCGCATCAAGCGTATTGATTTCCCGCCGGAGATCAGTGACTCGGTGTATCGTCGGATGCGTGCGGAACGTCAGCGGGTTGCCAAGGATCTGCGTTCGCGTGGTGCGGAATCAGCGGAAAGGATTCGTGCTGAGGCCGATCGCCAGCGTACTGTGATTATTGCCGACGCATTTCGTGACGCAGAAGTATTACGCGGTGAAGGTGATGCGGGGGCAACCAATATTTATTCCAAGGCCTTTGGCGAGGATGTGGAATTTTATGCCTTCTATCGCAGTATGGATGCCTATAAAAACACCTTCAATACCAAAAGTGACATCCTGGTGATTGAGCCGGACTCGGAGTTCTTCAAGTACTTTAAATAAGATTAATTTAAAGTAACCGTCATTCCGGCGCAGGCCGGAATCCAGTTTGCTTCGGTAAGCATTCTAGATTCCGGCCTGCGCCGGAATGACGAAGTGGTTTGCGGATTAATGAATATGTGGATTGAATTACTGAGCGCGGTGGCGCTGTTGCTGGTGATTGAAGGCTTGTTTCCTTTTCTCAGTCCGGTCGGGTTTCGCAAAAGAATACTGGCGATGACTGAAATGGATGATCGGCAGATTCGAATGGTCAGTCTGGTCAGTATGGTGGCGGGTCTGTTGCTGTTGTATTGGGTTCGCCAGTAAACGCTATTGCTGGACGTGGTCGGTAAAAAATATCAATAAACGTATGTATTAAAAATCACTGCTAATGGTCCCGTTAACAAATGCTTGTCATGAGTTGTTTTGTGCGGTCTGTAATGTGATATGAGAAATTGAGACATGAATTTTAAACAGCCTCTTCCGTCAGAGCCTGCCCCGCGTAGCGTTTTGGGT
The DNA here is from genome assembly GCA_964401355.1 of uncultured Ectothiorhodospiraceae bacterium. Classification (GTDB taxonomy): domain Bacteria; phylum Pseudomonadota; class Gammaproteobacteria; order SZUA-152; family SZUA-152; genus SZUA-152. The sequence continues at coordinate 25,763 of CAYNYJ010000010.1, forward strand.
ATTCCGGCGAATGCCGGAATCCAGTGGTCGCCTAAGAGCGCCTACTTTTGGTGGTGGTTCAACGACTTTCTGGATGCTGGCCTGCGCCAGCATGACGGTTATAAAGTTAACGGGACAGCAGTGATTTAAAATGATGAATAACGAACGCTGGTTGTTACCTGAAGGAATTGAAGAATTGCTGCCGCCACAGGCCGAGCGTCTGGAGCAGTTGCGTCGTGAACTCTTGGATCTGTTTAAATCCTGGGGTTACGAATTGGTGATTCCGTCTCTGGTGGAATATCTGGATTCGTTGTTGACCGGTATGGGTAACGATCTTGAGTTACAGACCTTCAAATTGACCGATCAATTAAACGGTCGTTTGATGGGTGTGCGTGCGGATATTACCCCGCAAGTGGCGCGTATTGATGCGCACCGGTTACTGGATCGCGAAGGTCCCGTGCGGCTGTGTTATCAGGGCACGGTGTTGCACACGCGCGGCGATGGTCTGGGCGGTTCGCGCAGTTTTACCCAAATCGGAGCGGAATTGTACGGCCACAGTGGCGTGGAAAGCGATGCCGAAATGGTCTGCCTGATGTTGCAGACTCTGACGCTGGCCGATGTCGGTCCGGTGTATGTCGACCTGGGCCACGTGGGTATTTTTCGCGCGTTGACGCAGACGGCGGGGCTGGATTCCGCACAGGAAAGCGCGTTGTTTGACGCGCTGCAACGCAAGGCGGTACCTGAAATTCAAAGCTTGCTAGCATCGTTGGACGTGGATGCAAAAACACGTCAGGCCTTTGAGGATTTGGTGTGGTTGAACGGCGACAGTGATGTGCTGGCTCGCGCCCGTAAGAGCTTGGCGAGCAATGCGGCGGCGCTAAAAGCCGTCGATGACATTGAGCGCGTGGCCGCTCGGGTGAGTCGTCAACAGCCGGGCGTACAGCTGCATTTTGATCTGGCCGAATTGCGTGGCTTTCATTACCACACCGGCGTGGTGTTCGCGGCTTATCAGCCGGGGCAGGGGTGCGCCATTGCCCAGGGGGGGCGTTACGACGACATCGGCAAGGTGTTTGGTCGAGCGCGTGCCGCCACCGGCTTTAGTGCCGATTTGCGGTCGTTGATTGCACTGGGTACTGAAAAGAAATCGCCGGACAGAGGCGTGTTTGCACCGCTGAATGATGATCCTGCCTTGATGGCAAAAATCGCCGAGTTGCGTGCCGCCAGTCATCGGGTGGTGTGTGAATTGTCGGGACAGGATGGTGGCGCGCTGGCAGCAGCTTGTCCGCAGCGATTGGTGTTACGGAACGGTGACTGGGTGGTTGTCGATGCACCGCGTTAATCCTTGCTTTGAACATTTTTGTATAAAAATATCATTGCTGTCCTGTTAACAAATGCTTGCTATGTTGTAATTCGTTGTTTTGCGTGGCCTACAGCGTGATTTGTGGAATTGAGACATGAATAATCAGTAACCTCTTCCGTCATTCCGGCGAAGGCCGGGGCCGGTATGACGAATATAAAATTAACGGCACAGCAGTGAAAAAATATGGGTAACTTTCATGAGTAAGAACGTAGTAGTCATCGGCACCCAGTGGGGCGATGAGGGTAAGGGGAAAATTGTCGACTTGCTCACTGATCAAGCGCAGGCCGTGGTGCGCTTTCAGGGCGGCCATAATGCCGGTCATACCTTGGTGATTGATGGTGAAAAGACGGTCTTGCATCTGATTCCTTCCGGCGTGTTGCGTGAAAATGTGGTGTGCATGATCGGCAATGGCGTGGTTGTTTCACCCTCGGCACTGCTCGAAGAAATCGACATGCTGGAAGCGCGTGGCATACCCGCCGCTGCGCGTCTGCGCATCAGCGAGGCCTGCCCGCTGATTTTGCCTTATCACATTGCCCTGGATAACGCGCGGGAAGTGGCGCGCGGTAAAGCCAAAATTGGGACTACGGGGCGCGGCATTGGCCCTGCCTACGAAGATAAAGTGGCACGCCGTGGGTTACGCTTGGGTGACCTGTTTCACCGTGAACGTTTTGCCGCCAAGTTGGGCGAGGTGTTGGATTATCACAACTTCGTGCTCCAGCATTATTACAAAGTCGAGCCGGTGGGTTTTCAAAAAGTGCTGGATGAAACCCTGGCCATGGGTGATCGCATCAAGCCGATGGTGGCGGATGTGCCGGAGCTGCTGTATCAAATCCAGAAGCAGGGCGGCAGTATTTTGTTTGAAGGCGCGCAGGGCGCATTGCTGGATATTGATCACGGCACCTATCCCTACGTGACCTCGTCCAATACCACCGCAGGCGGCGCGGCCACCGGCAGTGGTGTGGGCCCGGCCAATTTCGATCACATCGTCGGCATCACCAAGGCCTACACCACGCGTGTGGGCTCCGGCCCTTTCCCCACTGAGCTGTACGACGGGGTGGAACTGCTGGACAGTGTCGGCGAACATCTCGCCAAACAGGGTCACGAGTTCGGCTCGACCACCGGTCGGGCGCGGCGTTGTGGCTGGTTTGATGCGGTAGCGCTACGACGTTCCAACCAGATCAACAGCATCACCGGCCTGTGCATTACCAAGCTGGACGTGCTGGACGGCCTGGACACGATCCGCCTCTGCGTGGGTTACACCATCGATGGCGAAGAACGTCGCACTCCGCCAGTGGGGGCCGAGGCCTTTGCCGATTGTCGGCCGGTGTACATCGATATGCCCGGTTGGTCTGAGTCCACCGTTGGCGTGAAAAATTATGACGATCTGCCGGAGAATGCCAAGGCCTATCTCAGGCGCATCGAAGAAATTACTGAAACGCCTATTGACATTATTTCTACCGGGCCGGATCGCAACGAGACCATGATCCTGCGTCATCCGTTTAAATAATACGGTGCGACAATGGGAAAACTTTCAAGCGCTCGAACCAAATAAAATTCCCAAGCTCTATTTTCTAAGGTAAAAAATCTTTTTTATAATTGGAAAATAATAATGAAAAGACTTTCTAACCAAGAGCTAGAGGCGTTATTGGACGATACAGAATCGGATCGTGTAGAGCGTAAGGAAACATTTAAGGGCGATGTACCCAAAAAAGCACGCCAAGCTGTTTGTGCCTTTGCGAATGATCTTCCCAACCATAACGAGCCCGGTGTGTTATTTATAGGGGCGAAAGACAATGGTTTACCATCAAAAATAAAAATTACAGATCAGTTGTTATTATCTCTGGCTGACATGAAAACAGACGGCAACACTCTTCCATTGCCGGTGCTCACAGTTGAAAAACGAGTACTTAAAGGTGTAGGAGTGGCTGTGGTAACCGTCATGCCGTCAGATATGCCTCCGGTCAAATATGACGGCCGCATCTGGATTCGTACCGGCCCACGTCGCTCCATTGCCAATGAACAGGAGGAACGTATTCTTAACGAAAGGCGCAGATACAAAAATCTTCCTTTCGACATTTATCCTATTCCTAGCGCCAAAGTAACCGATCTTTCAAAAACCATTTTTGAAAATGAATACTTGCCAGCCGCGTTTGCTGCGGATGTTTTAGAAACCAATAACAGAACTTACGAAGAACGATTAGCAACGTGCAAAATGACCGTCTCGCCCGATGACACCACACCGACATTGCTTGGTTTGTTAGCCTTGGGAAAAAGCCCCCAAGACTTCGTATATGGTGCCCAAATCCAATTTTTACGCATCGATGGAACAGAACTGGTTGATCCAGTCATTGACGAAGAAAACATCGGAGGCGCGATGGTTGAAATGCTTCGCCGCACCGAAGAAAAGCTTAGGGCCCACAACCGTGCAGCTATCGATATCACCTCGTCACCAACTCATATCAAAGAGATGCCGTATCCACTCGCAGCGATCCAACAAATACTGTACAACGCGGTACTGCACCGAACCTATGAAAGCACAAATGCACCGGTGCGCGTTTATTGGTTCAATGATCGAATCGAAATCAATAGCCCTGGCGGTCCGTATGGCAATGTCACGCCAGAAAATTTTGGCGAACCTGGTATCACTGATTACCGCAACCCGAACATTGGCGACGTATTAAAAACATTCGGTTTTATACAAGCCTTTGGTCGGGGTATAGCCACCGCCAGAAAAGAGATGGAGAAAAATGGAAATCCTCCACTCGAATTTGAAACCAATCAAAGCGCAGTTGTTTGCACACTGAGGGGCAAACAATGAGCGCTCCGATACTGACATTCTTCAATAATAAAGGTGGCGTGGGGAAGACATCTTTGATTTACCATCTTGCCTGGATGTTTGCCAGTCTACGTAAGCGCGTGGTTATTATTGATCTGGATCCACAAGCCAACCTGACCGCTGCTTTTCTGAACGAAGATAAAATCGAAGCCATCTGGAGTCAACAAAATGAGGGTTCTACCATCTACCAATGTGTCAAGCCTCTTGCAGGTGTGGGAGATATTGTAGAGCCGGTTTTACAAAATGTCGCTAAAGATCTTTATTTACTACCGGGTGATGTTAGCCTTTCCGGCTATGAAGATACATTATCGGCCGAATGGCCCAACAGCATGGGTGACAGTAACCTGTACCGCCCTATGCGAATACTCAGCTCATTTTGGCAAGTGATGCAAGTGGCTTCTGACAAAATACAGGCCGATATTATTCTTGTTGATATCGGGCCAAACTTGGGTGCCATCAATCGTTCGGTGCTGGTCGCAACAGACTATGTGGCGATTCCCCTCGGTGCTGATCTTTTTTCATTGCAGGGTCTGAAAAACCTCGGCCCAACGCTGAAGACCTGGAAAAATTTGTGGAGGAAGCGATTGGATAACTGGGAGGGAAGTGTAGAGAAAAATGCATATCCTGATTTTAATTTGCCACAGGGACAGATGCAACCTGTTGGATATCTTTGTCAGCAGCACAGTGTGCGTCTGGATCGGCCGGTACAAGCTTACGACAAATGGGTGCAGCGCATTCCAGCAGTGTACCGTGAGTATGTATTGAATGAGGTGGTTTTAAATCAAATCCGAGTGGAGGATGACCCTTACTGCCTAGCTACTATTAAACACTATCGCAGTTTGATACCCATGGCCCAGGAACACCGAAAGCCCATCTTTAACCTTACCTCTGCCGATGGAGCCATCGGTGCGCATGCTAATGCAGTGCAGGATGCCAAAAAAGACTTTAGGCTATTGGCAGAGAAAATAGCCGTTCAAATGGGATTTGTTATTTGAAATCCTGTGCCTTTAGGTAGCATGGTTATTCTCGTTTCCTATCAATTGGCTTTTAACTTATGAATGTGGCTTGGTTGGCCTGGACACCATTCGCATCTGCGTGGGTTACACCTGCAATGGCGAAGAGCGGCGCACACCGGCTGTAGGCGCCAAGGCCTATCTCAGACGCATCGAAGAAATTACTGAAACGCCCATCGATATTATTTCTACCGGGCCGGATCGCAACGAGACCATGATTCTGCGTCATCCTTTTAAGTAACACGCCTGCCTGTTGCGCCCGAACTGCTACAGTTGGCGTAGTCGTGCGATGATGGTGAAACAGGGGGATGTTTGAGGATGCACACAAAAATATCGCAGGCCCAATTTCAAATTGGTCAGATTGTTGAACACCTCAAGTTTGGTTATCGCGGCGTGGTGTTTGAAGTGGATCCGGAGTTTTCTTTGCCCGAGGCTTGGTACGAACAGATTGCCAAGTCTCATCCACCCAAAGACAAGCCCTGGTACCATGTGCTGGTCGACGGCTATGAAAATTCCACCTACGTCGCTGAACGCCATCTAATAGCCTCCGACGACATGCAGTCCATCGACCATCCGGATTTGCACCTCTATTTTTCAGGCCAGGTCGAGGGTCGTTATTTCCCGCTGCAGCCGATGATGTGAGCGCTTGTCGGCGCGTATCCGTAGCGTTTTCGGGGTTGTTGGTTTGCGGGAAAACCCGCTACTTTTCTTGACATATTCCCTCGCAAACGAGTAAAGTTCCCTCGCTTTCTTCAGGTGTCCCAGCGGCCTTCGCCCACGGGATTAAACGGGAAGCCGGTGCGTTCCTGCCTTGTATCATTGATGGCAATGAATAATCCCGGCACTGCCCCCGCAACGGTAAACGAGTCAAGGGTTTGCATCATGCCACTGTGCTAACGCACGGGAAGGCGCAGCCCGGGAATATCCCACTCGTGAGTCCGGAGACCGGCCTGGCGTTATTGGTTGGCATTGCGGCGGGCGATGTTACGGCTGACAGAAACCTGTCAGTACGTATCAAATTCTTTTTTCCTCCGTTGATGTCTTGAGTCTATGGCTGGCCGGGATTATCGGTTTGCGCGCGGGAAAAATGACAATGAAATTCAAGGTGATGCTGATAAAAGGGGACATTCCGTTCCTAGACTGCGCGCGCAGGATATCCGCATGAGTCGTTCTGACGATACGCCAAATACCAAGGCCGAGCGCCACCGCAGCCGCATGCAACGCAAGAAGACGGTGGTGGATGATGCCATCGCCAAGGCAACACGCGATCAGGGCTTGCTGTTGGTGTTGACCGGCAACGGCAAGGGCAAATCCAGCTCGGCCTTCGGCATGGTGGCGCGCGCCCTGGGACACGGCATGAAGGTCGGCGTCGCGCAATTCATCAAAGGCCGGGGCGATACCGGCGAAGAGGCCTTCTTTCAGCGTCAGGACAATGTGGTCTGGCACGTGCTCGGTGAAGGTTTTACCTGGGATACCCAGGATCTGGAACGCGATATCGCCACCGCACAACGCGGCTGGGCGGTGGTGCGCGAGATGCTGAATGATTCCTCGTTTGACCTGATCGTGCTCGACGAACTGACCTATCCGCTCAAATTTGGCTGGCTGCAACTGGATGCGGTGCTGGCCGATCTCAAACAGCGCCCAACCCTGCAGCATGTGGTCATTACTGGCCGGGGTGCGCCCGAGGGTTTGTGTGAGGCCGCCGACACAGTGAGCGAGCTGCGCGACGTTAAGCACGCCTTTCGTGACGGCGTGCGCGCCCAGCCGGGGATCGACCTGTGACCGCGCTTGCGACTTCTGTTGCGATTTCTTTTGTAAATAACGCGCCCGCAAATAATGCGCCGGTGAGAAACTGCCCGGCCCTGTTTATCGCTGCGCCCGCCTCCAATCAGGGCAAGACCACGGTCACTGCCGCGTTGGCGCGATTTCATGCCGAGCGTGGCCGCCGCGTGCGGGTGTTTAAAACCGGCCCCGATTTTCTCGACCCGATGATTCTGGAACAGGCCTCGGGCAATCCGGTCTATCAGCTCGACCTGTGGATGGGCGATGAACAGCACTGCCGCGAGTTGTTGTACGCGGCGGCGGCAGATGCCGAGCTGATTTTGATTGAAGGGGTGATGGGCCTGTTCGATGGCGAGCGTTCCAGCGCCGACCTTGCCCGCTTGTTTGGCATCCCGGTGTTGGCGGTGATCGACGGTAGCGGCATGGCGCAGACCTTTGGCGCGCTGGCCTACGGATTGGCGAATTACCGGCCGGGATTGCCCTTTGCCGGGGTGTTCGCTAATCGCGTGGCCAGTGAGCGTCATTATGAAATGCTGGCCGAGAGCCTGCCCGAAGGACAGACCGCCTTTGGCTGGCTGCGCCGCGACGACGACATTGCCCTGCCAGAGCGCCACCTCGGCCTGGTGCAGGCGGAAGAAATTGCCGATCTCGATGCGCGCATTGCCAAGGCCGCCGCCGCGTTGCAGGGCATTCCGGACGAGTTGCCAGCGCCGGTGACCTTCAGTCGTGCGGCGAATGACGAAACTTCTGACAGCATTACCTCTGTCAACAACGCCAAGCCGCTGGCGGGCGTGCGTATTGCCGTTGCCCGTGACGCCGCCTTCGCCTTTTTGTATCGCGCCAATCTTGATCTGCTACGCGAGCAGGGGGCCGAACTTTGCTTTTTCTCACCCCTCGCGGACGATGCCCTGCCCGCGGCCGAGGCGTTGTATTTGCCGGGAGGTTACCCGGAACTGCATCTGCAACAACTGGCCGCCAATCAGTCCATGAAGGCGGCAATTCAGGTTCACCATGATCTCGATAAACCGATTATTGCCGAGTGCGGGGGACTGCTTTATTTACTTGAGTCCCTGACCAACGCGCAGGGGCAACGCGGCGAAATGACCGGCTTGTTAACGGGCCATGCCAGTATGCAGACGCGACTCGCTAATTTGGGAATGCATGGCATCGAATTGCCGGAAGGCGCTATGCGCGGCCACACTTATCACTACTCGAAGTTAGAAACTACGCTGATGCCGATTGCGGTGAGTGAAGGCGCGCGCGCTGGGCGACGCGGTGAAGCGGTGTACCGGCAGGGTCGACTCAATGCTTCGTATTTGCATTTGTATTTTCCATCAAACCCAACGGCAACGGCGCAACTGTTTGCGCCTTCATTACCGGTGTAACTTTGTTTGTAGGGGCGTATTGATTAATTTTGACATCGTCATCCCGGCCTACGCCGGGATGACGAAAAAATGATTAATCAGAGATTCTGAAAGCATTAACATAAAAACACGACATCAAATACTTAACTAAAGGATAAAATCATGCACATGAATTCAAATACTGGCCCGTTGAAAACCTCAGAAAGCGCCCAGCCGGTTGCCGTTGCCGAAAAGTACAGCGCCGTCATCCTGGCCAGCCTGGCGGGTGTGGTGTTGTTGTTTGCCGCCGGTTTTGCTGAAACCAGCGTGTTGCACAGTGCGGCGCATGATTCGCGTCATTCGGTGACCTTTCCCTGCCACTAGGTAGCAACCGGTATGAATGTTTCGGTTAAAAATTTGTTCACCGCCGCCGCCTTGAGTGCTCTGTTGGCGGGTGTGTTGTTGACCCTGGTGCAGCAATTTCAGGTGATTCCTGCGATTGCTGAGGCGGAAGGCTACGAACGAGCCGCTGTTCCTGAGTTTGCGGAACATGGTGTCGCCGGGCACGATGCGGCAGCACATAGCCAGGGTCATGCGCACGATGAGTCGGCGTGGGCACCGCAGCAGGGGTTGCAACGCCAATTGTTTACCGCTGCGGCCAATGTGGTGATTGGGCTGGGTTTTGCCTTGCTGCTCGGCGCGGCGGCGGCCTTGCGGGGTGTCACACTCAACTGGCGCTCCGGTTTGCTGTGGGGGCTGGCGGGTTATGCGGTGTTTTTTATTGCGCCCTCATTAGGCCTGCACCCGGAGCTGCCCGGTACCGCGGCCGCCGATTTACAGTTACGTCAGTACTGGTGGCTGGCGACCATTCTTTGCAGTGGGACGGGCTTGGCCCTGCTGGTGTTTAACCGGCGTGTTGCGCTGAAGGTTTTGGGTGGGTTGTTGATTTTTGCCCCGCATGTGCTGGGTGCGCCGCAGCCCGAGGTACATAATGCCCTGGCACCGGCAGATTTGATTCAACGCTTTATCATCGCAACGGTCATTGCCAATGCCGTGTTCTGGTTGGCGCTGGGCGGTTTGTACGGTTTTTTCAATCAAAAATTGGTGCAGTCGTTATGAGTGAGGATACGGGAAAAGTGTGGTTTGTGGGTGCCGGGCCGGGTGATCCGGAGCTGCTCACGGTCAAGGGTCGTGATTTGATTGAGCGCGCCGATGCCATTTTGTTCGCCGGCTCGCTGGTGTCGGATGCAGCCATGCGCTGGGCGCGTCCCGAATGCGAGATCGAGGATTCCAAAGGCATGGATCTGGAGCAGATCGTTGCCTGGTTGATTGCTAAGGCGCAAAACGGCCAGACCGTGATTCGCTTGCAAACCGGTGACCCCGGTCTCTATGGGGCGCTTATCGAAATGGTGCAGCCGCTGGATGAACAGGGCATCGAGGTCGGCGTGGTGCCCGGCGTGTCTTCGGCCATGGCCTCGGCCGCCGCCGGGGTGGAGAGTTTGACCCTGCCCGAGGTGACTCAGACGGTGATTCTCACCCGGGTCGAGGGTCGCACCCCCATGCCCGAGGGGGAATCCCTGCCGGAACTGGCGCGGCACCATTGCACCCTGTGCCTGTTTCTCTCCATTACCTTGTTGAAAAAGGTACAAGCCGATTTGCGGGAAGCCGGTTGGTCGCCGGACGCGCCGGTGCTAGTGGTGCACAAGGCCTCCTGGCCGGGCGAAGAAAAAATTGTACGCGGCACCTTGACCGACATTCGCGAAAAATGCCGGGCCGAAAAGATCACCAGCCAGGCGATGATTATCGTCAGCCCGACCATTGGTGCGCGCCATTGGACCGAGCTGAAAAAATCCAAACTCTACGACAAGAGTTTCAGTCATCGCTTTCGTAAAGCGACGCGCAAAAGTGCACAAGAGGCTTAGAAATTTTACGATGAAACCCCACCGCCATTTCGTTATTTTAATCGCTCAGGGTAAATTCTCCGTAGCTCGCCTAAGAGCGCCTACTTTCGCCTAAGAGCGCCTATTTTTGGTGGTGGTGGTGGTGGTGGTGGTGGTGCTACGAAACGTGTAGGTCAGGTTGCGTCAGCTACCTGACAGCAGGTGGTCACGTAGCCTTTGGCAACGTGACCTACAGCAGTCTAATACCCCGTAGCTTGCTGCGGGGTAGTTTATTCTTGTTTTACCAGGGCTGATGAAATGTTTGGTGGTATTGCGAACATAAATATAGAAACGATTCCTCGTCATTCCGGCGAATGCCGGAATCCAGTGGTCGCCTAAGAGCGCCGACTTTCGCCTAAGAGCGCCGACTGTTGGTGGTTTAACGACTTTCTGGATGCCGGAACACAAAAGCATGTGCCGGACTTGATCCGGTATGACGATGAGGAGCTAATGAGGCAGTAGTGATGAAAACCCTGAATTTAAAAACAAAAGTATTATTGGTGGGCCACGGCTCGCGTAACAAGGAAGGCAATCGTGAAATCGACACCTTCGCCAACATCTGGCGCGACAAAAATCCGCAGTGGCAGATTGAAACCTGTTTTATCGAATTCGCCGAGGTGCTGCTGGATCGGGGTCTGGACAACGCCGCACAGAATGCCGAACGGGTGATCGTGGTGCCATTGATTTTAAACGCCGCCGGTCACGTGAAAATGGAGATTCCGCATTTCATTGCCGATGCGCGTCAGCGGCACCCGCAGGTAGAATTTATCTATGCCCGTCACCTGGGCGCGGCGGAAGGGGTGCTCCATATTCTCAAGCGCAATCTGCGCAAGGTACTGATGTCCATGGATGCGCCGGACCCCAAAAGCACTGGCGTGATCCTGTTGGGGCGGGGTTCTTCGGATCGGGTCGCCAATGGTGAAATCGCCAAAATGGCGCGCTGGTTGTTTGAAGAAAGTGATCACGAACTGGTGGACATCGCCTTCACCGGTATCACCTATCCGCGTCTGGAAATGGCGGTGCAGCGCCAGGTGCAACAGGGCATGACCCAGGTGGCGGTGCTGCCGTATTACCTGTTTACCGGCACGTTGATTGAGCGCATTAAGCGTCAGGTTGAGCGTTTGAAAGTGCAATACCCGCAGATCGTGTTTGCGCACGGCGAGTATTTTGGTTTTGAAGAAGAGATTTACGCCATGCTCAATGAACGCGTCATTGATGCCTGCGGTGACTTGGCCAGTGGTGACTTAGCCAGTGGCAAAGACGGGGATGGCGAGCGTCGCATGATGGAGTGCGATGGTTGTCTGTATCGCCAGGAGGCCGAGGCCGACCACCACCATCATCACCACGATGATGCTCACGAACACAGCCATGAGCATGAGAAGAGCCATAATCAGCAACCCAGTCACGAACAGGAAGGGGTCGAGGCATGAGTAACGTTATTACCGAGCAACTGACCCAGGCCGGGCAGAAAATTGAACACGACTCCTTTGCCATTGTTGATAACGAGGCAGGCCCGCACGCGTCCTACAGTGACGGCGAGTGGCAGGTGGTGCGGCGCATGATTCACGCCACCGCCGATTTTGAGTTCAACGGCCTGAGCCGTTTTCATCCGTCGGCCATTGCGGCCGGTATCAAGGCGCTCACCGCAGGCGCGGCCATCGTCGCCGATGTGGAGATGATTTGCGTGGGCCTGTCCAAACCTCGCTTGTCACATTTTGGCGTGCACACCCACCACTTTATTGCCGACGAGGATGTCATCACCCAGGCCAAGGCCGAGAACACCACCCGTGCGGTGCAGGCGATGCGCAAGGCGCAGCGGCAGGGTTTGCTCGATGCTGCGATCGTCGCCGTGGGCAATGCCCCGACTGCCCTGCTGGAAGTGTTGGCATTGATCAAACAGGGCAAGGCGCGGCCAGCCTTGATCGTCGGTATGCCGGTGGGCTTTGTCTCGGCGGCGGAATCCAAGGCGGCTCTGAGCGAACTGAACGAGGTGCCGTGGTTGATTACTCACGGCCGCAAGGGCGGCTCTACTTTGGTGGTGTCGGCCTTGCACGCCTTGTTGGCACTGACCGAGGCACAGCAAAAGGGCGCATAAGCCTCAGCGTTTCTAAAATCTCTAAGGTCCGCCAATACACACTATGCAAAAGATGAAAAAGAAAAAGGAAAAAGGCACCCGCAAGGGTTTCACCACGGGGGCTTGTTCGGCCGCTGCGGCGCGGGCTGCCTGTTTGGGCTTGATCAATGGGGTGGTGCCGGAGGACGTGGAATGTCATTTGCCCAACGATCAGTTAGTGCATTTCGCGGTCACCGAGGGCCGTTGTGAAAAGGATTTGGCGCACGCGGTGGTGATCAAGGATGCAGGGGATGATCCCGATGTCACCGACAAGGCGGCGTTGACCGCAGATGTGCGTCGGCTGCCCGGACGGCCGGACGAGGTGGTGATCAAGGGCGGCGAAGGTGTTGGCGTGGTGACCATGCTCGGCCTGGGCCTGCCCGTGGATGGCCCGGCTATCAATGCCGTTCCGTTGAAAAATATCGAAGAAAATATGCGCATGGTGTCGGCATCTTTGCTGGAAACGCAGGGGCTGGAGGTGACCATCTCGGTGCCCGACGGTGAGAAAATGGCCAAGCGCACCTTGAATGCACGACTGGGTATCGTCGGCGGGATTTCCATTCTCGGCACCACTGGCATTGTCCATCCCTATTCTACTGCGGCTTTTCGTGACAGCGTGATTCAGGGCATTCAGGTGGCCTCTAATCAGGGCCAGGACACGGTGGTGTTGACCACCGGCGGGCGTACTGAAAAATTTGTGATTCGTGAATTGACGCAACTGGCGCAGGCCTGTTTTGTGCAGATGGGTGACTTCCTTCGCTATGCCCTGGATACCGCGGTGAAAGAGGGCATCGAGCACGTGATCATCGGCGGCATGGTCGGCAAGCTCACCAAGATGGCGCAGGGCGAAACCATCACCCACGCCAACCGCAATGCGGTGAATACCCATTTACTGGCAGATCTGGCGGCCGGTGTCGGTGTGCCCGAGGATGTCTGCGCCGATATTCGTGATGCCGAGACCGCGCGTTATGCCGGTGAGCGCATCGAGGCGCTGGGCAAGGGCAGCGCGTTTTATCAGGCCCTGGGCGATAAAGTCGTGACGACCATCATGGGACGTTATCCTCATGCGCCGTTTGATCTCAAGGTGCTGGTCTGTGATTTCGATGGCAACAAACTGGCGGAAACCGAATAGATGACGTCGTCAACGATTAAAAATCCTGCTTATATTATTGGCGTGCTGGACAACGGTGCCGAAGGCCTCAGCCCTGTCGCGTTGGCGCATATTGCCGCCGCTGATGTGGTGGTCGGTGGCCAGCGTACCCTGGTCTTGTTTGCCGCGAGTTTTGCCACGAATGTGCTGCAACACGATATTGCCCAGGGTCTGTCCAAGGTGCCGACGTGGATTACCGAGGCCCACACCGACGGACTCAAGGTGGTGGTGCTGGCCACCGGCGATCCCCTCTGTCATGGCATTGGCCGCTACCTGCTGAACAAACTCGATGACGATCGTTGCGTGGTGATTCCCAATGTCTCCACCCTGCAACTGGCCTTTGCGCGACTGGGCCTGGCCTGGCAGGACGCGGTGATCGCCTCTGCCCACAGCACGGATGCCGGTGAGTGGTCGATCGAAGCAGGGCCGGAACATGGTCTGTATCCCGTCTTGCAGGCTGTGCAAAACAACAAACTTATTGCGCTGTTCACCAGCCCCGAAAACACTCCGGATAGGATTGCGCGCATGTTAGTGGCGGTTGGTTTGGGCGAGACTTTCACACTGTCGGTGGCCGAGGCGCTGTTGACGGATGATGAAAATATTATTCGAGAATTGTCATTGAGCGCAACCGCAGAGATGCAGTTTGCCAATCCCAATGTGGTGGTGTTACAGCGCGTAACTGAAAGTAGCTCCATCTTGTTTGGGCTGGCGGATGATCGTTATGCCCAGCGTAAACCCGATAAAGGCCTGATCACCAAACGTGAGGTGCGGGCGGTGTCATTGGCGCGACTGCAATTGCGCGCTGACAGCATCGTTTGGGACATCGGTGCCGGTTCTGGTTCAGTGGGACTGGAAGCCGCGCGTTTATGCCCTGCGGGTTATGTCTTCGCCATCGAAAAAAATACGGCGGATGCGGCCATCGCCGAACAGAATCGCAAAACCATGGCCATTAGCAATTACCGGGTGCAATTGGGCAAGGCACCCGAGTTGCTCGATAGCTGGCCCGATCCTGATGCGGTGTTTTTTGGCGGCTCAGGTGGCGAGTTGGCGGAACTGATTCGGCGTTGTCTGTCACGTCTGAAAGCGTCGGGCTGGTTGGTGATGAACTTTGTCACCCTGGAAAATCTGGCGCAGGCCACCCAAACCCTCAAAGACCAAAATGCCCAGTGGGACGTGACCCAGTTGCAGGCCAGTCGCAGTCAGCCGATTTTACACATGCACCGGATGGCGGCGGAAAACCCGGTGTGGATTGTGTGTGCACAGGCAGCCGCGAATAATCACAGAGATGACAATAATGAATAAGGGAACCCTGTACGGGCTGTCGCTGGGGCCGGGTAATCCGGAATTAATTACGCGCCGGGCCTGGGCTCTGTTACAGACCGATAAGGTTTGGAGCTATCCCATTCGCAATCCCAAAAGTGACAGCTATGCGCTGGGCATCGTGTTGCGCGCGGGGCTGGATTTGCCCGCCGAACACATGCCGTTGATTTTCCCCATGACTCACGACGCGGAAAAACTCGCCAAGTACTGGCTGCGTGCCGCCGAGGCGGTGTTGGAAAAATTGCAGGCTGGAGAAGACGTGTTGTTTCTGGTGGAAGGTGACGCTTCGACCTATTCCACCTTCGGTCATCTGGCGCGCACCGTGGCGGCACTGGATGAAAGCGTCAACATTGAAACTGTGGCCGGAGTGTCTTCGTTTAACGCCGCCGCGGCGCGTTTGAAAATGCCGCTGGCCGACGTGGACGACACCGTCGCGATTATTCCCGCCGGTTATGGCCTTGATGTTATTGCCAACATGCTCGACGAATTCGACACCCTGATTCTGCTCAAGGTCAAACCACTATTAGATGACATTATTGATTTGCTGGCCGAACGCGAGCTGCTGCCGCATAGCCGCTTTATTGAAAAGGCCGGTGCACCGGAGGAGCGGGTGGTGGAAGATATTCGTACTCTGCACGGTGAAAAGGTTAATTACCTGTCATTGCTGCTGATCAAAAATCCCAACCGGCAACGCGGCGAGATGATACGGGGCTGCCGTAAAAAACCGGCACTGAAAAGTGTTTCGTAATTGTGTTGATGTCACATTCTCGACATGTGGATTTTCCACCGGTTTGAAGTTTACGGTTTTGAAGCGCAACTGAACGTTGGGTTGGTTGTTCCCTCTCCCAAAACTGGGAGAGGGCTAGGGTGAGGGTTCAAGAATCAACCTCGGTGCAGTACACCCCTCGCCTAAAGCGCCTACTGTTGGCATCCCAACCTTCTCCCCTCAAGGGGAGAAGGAGTAAAAGAAAATATTAAATATAACGGTGTGAGGGTTTTATTCTTCCGCCATTAACGACATTAAATAGACATAGCTAAGAAAGGTTTAACAATGAAAAATCTATCAACACCCCGCGTAGCACTCATTGCCATCACTAAACACGGTGCCAATCAAGTGGCGGCCATGGCCTCGCGCATGCCCGAAGCCGACATTGTGGTGGCGGAAAAGTTTTCGACTTTGATGGCCGATGTGCCTAACAAGGTCAACGCTTACACGGGGCCTTTGCGTGAACAAATGGCCGGGTTTTTCGCTAACTATGATCAGTTGGTGTTCTTCGTGTCATTGGGTGCCGTAGTGCGTTTGATTGCCCCGCAACTGAAATCCAAAGAAGAAGACCCCGGCGTGCTGGTGGTGGATGACGCCGCCCAGTTCGTGATTCCGGTGTTGTCCGGCCACGTCGGTGGTGCCAATGCCTACGCCGAACAGTTGTCGGTGATGTTGGGGGCCACGGCGGTATTGACCACCGCCTCCGATGTTGGCAAGACCATTCCGGTGGACATCCTTGGTCGTGAACTGGGCTGGAAGGTGGAAGCGCCTAAACTCAATATCACCCGCGTCTCCGCCCATGTGGTGAATGAAGAACCGATTGCTCTGATACAGGAATGTGGTGCAAAGAATTGGTGGACCCGGCCTACGCCGCTGCCGAAGAATATTCACCTGTTTGAAAAATTTGAGGACGTGGATCTGGACAAGTATCCGGGCTTGCTGTGGATTACCCAACGTGAAATAGATGATGCCACCTGGGCCAAGTTAGATGAACGGCTGGTGGTTTACCGTCCGCCGCAAGGTCAGTAAGTGTGAGCCAAGGCAGTGTGAGCCCAATGTTGGTACTGGGCATGGGCTGTGATCGTGGCGTTTCGCTGGAAACATTGAACACGGCGCTGGATCAGGCCCTGGAAAAAATCGGCGAGAGTCGCGATGCAGTGAGCGCCCTGGCCAGCATTGATAAAAAGAGTGATGAGGTTGCGCTGTTGGCGCTGGCCGAGCAGCAAAATTGGCCGCTGCATTTTTTTAGCGCCGAACAACTGGCGCAAGTGGAAGTGCCCAATCCCTCCGCGGTGGTGTTGAAGTACATGGGCACCCCGGCTGTGGCGGAGGCCGCCGCGATGTTGGCGGCACAAACCGGCATGCAGGATTTGCTGGTGGAAAAACATAAATATCTGGGTGCCGATGGCAAGAATGCCACGGTGTCTATAGTGAAAATGAGTGGTTCAAAGAGGTCAGGTAATGAGTAAAGGTAAAATTCTACTGGTGGGCTTTGGCCCCGGCGCGAGAGAACACATGAGTGAACGTGCCGTCGAGGCCATCAAAGAGGCCGACGTGGTGATCGGCTACACAACCTATATCAAGTTAGTCAAGGATCAGCTTGATGGTAAGGAGGTGGTGAAAAAGGGTATGACCGAAGAGATCGATCGTTGCATCGAGGCCTATGAGCGCGCTCAGCAGGGCAAGGTGGTGGCGTTGATTTCTTCGGGGGATATCGGTGTCTACGGCATGGCTGGGCCAACCTATGAAGTGCTGCTGAAGGCAGGCTGGACGCCGGACAGCGACATCGAGGTGGAAGTGGTGCCGGGCAGTACCGCCCTGTCGGCCTGTGCCTCCCTGGTAGGTGCGCCGCTGACCCATGATTTTTGTTCGATTTCGCTGTCGGATTTGCTCACCCCCTGGCCGGTGATTTCCCGGCGCTTGGAAGCGGCAGCGCGCAGTGATTTTGTGGTGGCTCTGTACAATCCCAAGAGTGGTCGTCGCACCGGTCAGATCATCGAGGCGCAACGTATCCTGTTGCAACATCGTAAACCCGAAACGCCGGTGGCCATCGTCAAGTCCGCTTATCGTGAAGCGCAGAATATTCAGATCGTGCGTTTGGATGAAATGAAAGACTGTAAAATTGGCATGTTGACTACGGTACTGATCGGCAACAGCAGTACTTTCCTCAAACACGGGCTGATGATCACCCCGCGTGGTTATGCCAACAAATACAGCAGCATCACCGGTGAAATAAAAGATGGTGAAAAGCGCGGACGTTCGCTGAGTATGGGCCTGGATGGTTGGCAGGAATGTATGCGCGAATATCTGCGCGATGCCTTGCAACAGGGCAATAAGCCGTCCTTGCGCGAGGTGATGGCTTATTTTGACATGCCCCTTGGACAGGTCCTCAGTGCCATTGCCGCAGGCAATGAAGACGATAATGCCGGTGAATTTAAAGCCGTGGCCGTGAATGATGATGCCTTGAAACTGCTGCAAGAAGACGCCGCCGAGTGGGGGCGAGTGCGAACCGTGGTGCGCAGCGAGGCCGGTGCTGTCACTGAACTGATGTTGCATGCCGCTGATTTTAAATCCCGTGGTGAATGGTTGAATATTGAAAATGAACATTTTCATGTGCATATCCACTGGCATAAAGTGAACTCCGCGTGGATGTTGCAGCGCGGCGATTCATTGCGCAGTGTGCATTTTGTTGATGCCCAGGGGGATGCGGTGTTTAACATTTCCCTGATCAAAATCGATGGGGAATTTGATGCCGCGGCGGAGAATCATTATCAACAAATCTGGCAGCGCCAAGTGAATGCGGTCGAGAGTGACTGAGGACTTATTCTTTTCCGTCATTCCGGGCTTGACCCGGAATCCAGTGGTCGCCTAAGAGCGCCTACTTTCGCCTAAGAGCGCCTACTGTTGGTGGTTTAAAGATGTTCTGGGTGCCGGAACACAAAAGCATGTGCCGGACTTGATCCGGTATCCGGCATGACGGTGAGGGTTAGCGGGTAGCAGTTTTTGTAGGGTGTACCCGCAGGGCATAAAGGCACTGCCCACCCTACGTGTTGAAGTTGAAAAGTCATTAAAAGAAAATGGCAATAAATTGAAAAAAGTAAAAGAGGCAGTCAGATGAGTGAGTTGGAAAAACCAAAAATGATGAACTATGCACGCCACATGCTGGTGTGTGTGGGGCCGCGTTGTACCGAAGAAGGCGAGTCACAGGAGTTGTTCGATATGCTTGGCGAAAAATTCAAGGCCGCCGGTATCGACAAGGGTGAGATGCGCGTCAAGCGCACCCGCACCCACTGTTTTGCCACCTGTAAATCCGGGCCGGTACTGTGTATTCAGCCCGATGGCATTTGGTATTACAACGTTACCGAAGCCAATTTGGATCGCATTATCAAAGAACACTTGGTTGATGGTGTACCGGTCGAAGAGTTGATTTACCATCGTGGGCCGGAATGTGTGGCGTGATGTGGACTCGCCATTCACGTTTTTATTTTCGTGCAAGCGGTAGCTAATAATGGCTGCTAGCCATTTTTCTGAGTCCGAACGCGAGTTGCTTTATCGCGTTATGCGTGAACGTCGTGACATGCGGCATTTTATTGCGAACCGTCACATCGATGATGCGGTGTTGGCGCGTATTCTTGACGCGGCGCACACCGCACCTTCCGTGGGGCTAATGCAGCCCTGGCGTTTTATTCAGATCAAACAGGCTGCATTGCGTGACCGTGTTGCGGCATTAGTTGATCAGGAACGCCTGGAAACCGCTAAACAACTGGGTGGCCGGAAAGCGGAGTTTTTGCGTCTCAAGGTCGAGGGGCTGCGTGAATGTGCGGCCTTGATCGCGGTGGTACAAGCACCGGATGATGGCACGTTGTTGGGGCGTCGCACCATGCCCGAGGAAATGGCGCTGTGTTCGACGGCTTGCGCGATTCAGAATATGTGGTTGGCCTCGCGAGTGGAAAATATTGGCATGGGCTGGGTTTCATTTTTTGATCCTGTGGCGTTGGCGAGGTTATTGGCTTGCCCGAAGGGCGCGAAGCCCATTGCCTTGTTGTGTCTTGGCCCAGTGCAGGAGTTTTATGCCAAACCTATGTTGGAACAACAGGGGTGGCGGCAGGGCAAGGCTTTGCAGGAATTTTTGTTTGAAGATTGTTGGCCGGAGTTTACGGAATGAGTGAGGCGATTTTTCTGTCAACAGTGGTACCTTTAGTTGCCGTGAGTGTGGCACTGGCATTGTTGCTGGATCGCCTCTTGGGCGAAGCCACGCGTTGGCATCCGCTGGTGGGATTTGGAAATCTGGTGAGTGGGCTTGAGAGACGTCTTTGGTGTCGGCACAGTTCACCGTTGCGTGCGCGTTTGAGTGGCATCGTCGCTGTGGCTTTGTTATTGATTCCGATTTCTGCGTTTACATTTTACCTGTCACAGTTTGCGTGGCTGAATTTTACGGTCGGTGTGTTAGTGCTGTATCTCGCCATTGGTGGCCGCAGTTTGGCCCAGCATGCGTTGCAGGTGCATGACGCGTTGCGTGAAAACGATAATGCCAAAGCACAAGCTATGACGGCGCGTTTGGTGAGCCGCGACACGGGTGCCTTGAACGAGACAGAAATGTCCAAGGCGACCGTCGAGTCGGTATTGGAAAATGGCTGCGATGCGGTGTTTGGTGCCTTGTTTTGGTTTGTCATTGCGGGCGCTCCCGGGGTGATTCTTTATCGCATGGCCAACACCCTCGATGCGATGTGGGGTTATCGCAATGAGCGTTATCAACACTTTGGGTGGGCAGCGGCACGCTTGGACGACGTGTTGAATTTTATTCCGGCGCGACTCACTGCGCTGACCTATGCCGTGTTGGGTGAGTTTCAAAATGCCATGCGTTGTTGGCGTCAGCAGGCGTATAGCTGGAAGAGCCCCAATGCCGGGCCAGTGATGGCGGCCGGTGCCGGTGCCTTGTCTTTGCAGTTGGGTGGCGCGGCGTCTTATCACGGTGAACTGCAACAGCGACCGCCGTTGGGCCTGGATAAAGCGCCGCAGGCGAATGACATTCAGCGCGCGGTGAGTCTGGTGAATCGTGGTATGATATTGTGGTTGCTAATTATAGTTAGTGGGGGATGGCTGTTTGCCTGAACGGGACTTGAGTGAACGTGGCGTTACAAAAACCGGCCTGCTGGAACACGGCGGCAAGTTACGGGCAGCCGCTTCGCTCTATGGCATTGTGTTGGAAGACTGGCTGGATTTGTCCACCGGAATAAACCCCAATGGCTGGCAGGGCGCGTTGCCGCCCATCTCGACCTGGGCGCGGCTGCCGGAAGATGAAGATGGCCTGCATCACGCGGCGTGTGCCTATTACGGCGCTGCAGATTTGTTGCCGGTGGCCGGTTCCCAGGCCGCGATTCAGGCCTTACCCAAGCTGCGTGCGCGTAGCCGGGTGGCGGTGTTGGCTCCCAGTTATAACGAACATGCCCACGCCTGGCAGCGCGCCGGTCATTGTGTCGAATTGATTCGTGCCGAGCAGTTGCACGCCGCCATTGATAATCACGACGTGGTGGTGGTGGTCAATCCCAATAATCCCACCGGCCGGTGTTTTGATTCGGCAACGCTGTTGCATTGGCATCAACGCCTGGCCGCGCGCGGTGGTTGCCTGGTGGTGGATGAGGCCTTCATGGATAGTACTCCGGCCGACAGTCTTGCCGCGCACAGCCATAAAGAGGGTTTGATCGTGCTGCGCTCACTGGGTAAATTTTTCGGGCTGGCCGGGGCGCGAGTGGGGTTTGTACTGGCGGATAACAAACAGTTACAGGCACTGGCGCAAGAGCTGGGGCCGTGGACGATCAGCGGCCCGGCCCGTTGGTTGGCGACGCAAGCGTTGGAGGATCGTGCCTGGCAGACGGCAACGCGCGCGCAGCTTGCGCTTCAGTCTCAACGGTTACTGGATGTGTTAAACAACTTCAAGTTATCCCCTAGGGGTGGCTGTACGTTATTCCAATCTATCGTGAGGTCTGATGGCGCATTCATCCACGAGCAACTGGCGCAGCAGGGCATCCTCACCCGCTTGTTTAAAACGCCGACCCGCCTGCGTTTTGGGCTGCCCGCCAACGAGAGCGACTGGCAACGTTTGCAACAGGCATTACTGGAATTAGAGGTTCCGTTGATGGAGCATTCGGCATGAATGAGCGACCTGTAAACGGGTATTCAAAAGCTGGCCTGATGATTCAGGGCACTTCGTCGGACGCGGGTAAAAGCACCGTGGTGACGGGATTGTGCCGACTGTTAAAACGACGTGGCATCAGTGTCGCCCCGTTCAAGCCGCAAAACATGGCGCTCAATAGTGCGGTCACCGTCGATGGCGGTGAGATCGGCCGCGCCCAGGCGGTACAGGCCCAGGCCTGCGGCATTGCTCCCCATACCGACATGAATCCGGTGCTATTGAAACCCAACAGTGACTCGGGTTCGCAGATTATTATTCACGGCCATGCGGTGGCGGAGATGGATGCGCGTACCTATCACGCCTTTAAACCGCAGGCGATGGAGGCGGTACTGGCCTCCTATGAACGATTGCAACGGCAATACGACGTGGTGCTGGTGGAGGGTGCGGGCAGTCCGGCCGAAATTAATTTGCGCGACAACGATATCGCCAACATGGGTTTTGCCGAGGCGGTGGATTGCCCGGTGCTGCTGGTGGCCGACATCGAGCGGGGCGGGGTGTTTGCGCAATTGGTCGGCACGCTGGACTTGCTATCCAAGACCGAACAGGCCGCCGTGGTGGGGATGGTGATCAACCGTTTTCGCGGTGATATGGGTTTGCTCGAAACGGGGATTGACTGGTTGCAGCAGCGCGTGCAAAAACCGGTACTCGGAGTGTTGCCATACCTGCATGAGCTGCATTTGGAAGCGGAAGATAGTCTCAATCTCAACCATCATGCGGTCGCGGATGATGCGAACGATGTGTTACGTATCGTGGTGCCACGTCTGCCGCGCCTTAGTAATCACACAGACTTTGATCCGCTGGGTCTGCAAGCGCAGGTTGATCTGCGCTTTATCGGTGCCGGTGAAATGATGCCGTCTGCCGATCTGATTATCCTCCCTGGCAGCAAAAGTGTGCGCAGTGATCTGGCGTGGTTGCGTGACAATAACTGGGACACCGCGATTCAACGTCACCTGCGTTATGGCGGAAAGGTGTTGGGGATTTGCGGTGGTTTTCAAATGTTGGGGCAGGTCATCCATGATCCCGCAGGCATTGAAAATGCCCCTGGCTCCAGCGCAGGGCTGGGTTTGTTGGCGCTGGATACGATGCTGGAAATCGAGAAGCAGCTGTGTAACGTGAAAGGAAACTTATTGTTAGGTAAGTTCACGATGACGGGTTATAAAAATGAGTGTGAAATTCAGGGTTATGAAATTCATGCCGGGTGCACCACTGGCGCGGCCTTGGCACGGCCCCTGATGCAATTGAACGGCCGTACCGACGGTGCCATTTCAGACGATGGGCAGGTGATCGGCACTTACCTGCATGGCCTGTTTGAATCCAGGCCCGCCTGTGAGGCACTGTTGCGTTGGGCTGGTTTATCCCAACCCACGCTGATTGATTATCAGGCCCGACGCGAAGCGGACATCAATCGTCTCGCCGATACCCTGGAACAACATTTGGATATGAATCAGCTGGATGCGATGTTGGGCTTGTCGACAGCGTCGCCGTTTTCACGCGCATGCAACAGCTAATTCTCGGCGGCGTACGCTCCGGTAAAAGCCAGCTGGCCGAGCAGGCCGCGCTTGCGAGTGGTTTGGCCGTTACCTATATTGCCACCAGTCTGATCTCCATCAGCCAGAGTGGTGACGGGTCGCTTGCGGATAAAGAAATGCAGCAACGCATTACTAAGCATCGGCAACGTCGGCCCGATGATTGGGCACTGCTGGAAGCTCCCTATGCGCTGGCTGGTTGTTTACAGCAACAGGCTGCCGTTGACCGTTGCTTACTGGTGGATTGTCTTACCGCGTGGCTGACTAATTTACTCTGCGCTGATGATGAAACCTTACTTGCCAAAGAAATGGACGCCTTGCTTGAGGTGCTGCCGGAGCTGCCGGGAGAGATTATTTTTGTCAGCAACGAGACCAGTATGGGAATCGTGCCCATGGGTGAGTTGACGCGCCGATTTTGTGATGAGGCCGGGCTGTTGCATCAGGCCATCGCCCGACAGTGTGATCGCGTGGTGTTGAGTATTGCGGGGCTGGCGCAGGTGCTGAAGGATGAAAGTGTGAAGGTCGCTGATTGAAGTTAGGCGAAAGTGGCGAGGCATCAGGAAATCTCGGTAAATTAATAATATTAGGACAGCGCTGATATTAGGACAATGAGTAGGTTGGTGGTGAGTTTACGAACCCCAACACAATATGTTTTGAAAAAACAAAATTACGTTCTGTAGAGAAAGTTGAAATGCCCGATTCCAGATTTTGTAGGGTGCACCCTACGTTCGGCTTGTGTGGGTTGATGTGTTTTTGATTCAAACTACCAATAGATATTCGATAGAGGAAGTGCCGATGACAAATTCCGAATGGCTGAAAGTGCCAAGTGCTCCATTGGATACCACGGCCCAGGCCGCCGCCGAGGCACGCCAGGGCGTGTTGACCAAGCCGCCGGGTGCACTGGGTCGTTTGGAATCCATTGCGATTCGCCTAGCCGCCATGCAGGGCAAAGAAAAGCCCAGCCTGGAACGGGTGCGTATTGTTGTTTTCGCCGCGGATCACGGTATTGCGGCCGAAGGAGTGTCGGCCTTTCCACAGGCGGTAACTGCCGAGATGGTACGCAATTTTTCCCACGGCGGTGCGGCCATCAGTGTGTTGGCGCGTGAGTTGTCGGCTGAGCTGGAGGTGATCAACCTCGGTACGGTGATTGACCCCGGTCCTTTGTCAGGGGTTAGCGATCAGAAACTAGGCCCGGGTACCGCGAACTTTTCCAAACAGGCAGCAATGACCGAACAACAATTGACGCAGGCCATGAATATTGGTCGGCAAAGCGTCGAATCTGCGGTGACCCAAGGCATGGATTTGTTTATCGGTGGCGAGATGGGCATCGCCAATACCAGCGCGGCAACAGCACTGGCCTGCCTGCTTACCGATGTTGCGGTCGAGGATCTGGCCGGGCCGGGCACCGGACTGGATGCCGCCGGGGTCTCACATAAAATAGCGGTCATTAAAGCGGCCCTGGATTTGCACCAATCGCAGATTGATTCACCGCTCACGGCCTTGCGCTATTTTGGCGGATTCGAAATCGCGGCGTTGACGGGAGCCTTTATCAGCTGTGCGCAGGTGGGGGTGCCGGTATTGGTGGATGGCTTTATTGCCAGCGCCGCGGCCCTGGTGGCCACCCGGCAATGTAGCGGAGTCGATGACTGGCTATTCTACGCACATGCCTCGGCGGAGCCGGGTCATAAACATATTATGCGAGCATTGCAGGCCGAACCTCTGTTCGATATGGGTATGCGTTTGGGGGAGGGCAGTGGTGCTGCGCTTGCTGTGCCGCTGTTACGCATGGCCTGCGCGCTGCATAACGGCATGGCCACCTTTGCGGAGGCCGAGGTGTCCAGCAATTTGTAAATCGTCTCGCGCATATCGTTAATGCCTCACCGTCATACCGGCGCATGCCGGTATCCAGTGACCCGAACACGTCGTTTGCTATGCCAAAATGAGTGAAAGAACCGTGGTGAAATCTGTTGCTAAAATTTGCACCAGTATCGACTTGTTGCGTCACGGTGAAACCGTCGGCGGCGCGGTTTTTCGTGGCAGTATTGATGATAATCTAACGGAAAATGGTTGGTCACAGATGGCGACGGCAGTGTCACAGCAGCCTCAGCAATGGGAGCGCATTATCAGTTCACCACTGCGTCGTTGCGCCGACTTTGCGCACAAACTTGGCCAGCAGCACACACTGCCGGTGAGTCTCGAGCCGCGCTTTAAAGAAATGCACTTCGGGGATTGGGAAGGGCGCAGCGCCGCCGAGCTAATGACCACCGATGAGGAGGCTCTGACCCGATTTTGGAATGATCCCGTACAATGCACGCCGCCCGCGGCAGAACTGTTGTTAGATTTTGAGCGGCGCGTGTTGTCGGCCTGGGCTGATCTGTTGCGAGATTACTTGGGCGAAAAAATTCTGCTGGTTACCCACGGTGGAGTAATCCGTGTGCTGTTATGTCATCTTCAGCAACGGCCCATCAAGCAACTGCTGGAAATCGAGGTGAAACACGCGGCGTTAAAACAGCTACGCATTGATCACACCGAAGGCCCGCGCTTGATTGAAAACATAACTGCAACTGACACAGCCGTTAATCGAAAAACAATGCTCGACAGTCCTGCGTGATGCGCCCGTTCCTCATCGCCGTGCAATTCCTCACGCGCGTGCCGATCCACCTGAAAAGTATTCCGAGCGAAAAAGAAATCGCGCACTCGCAATTGTATTATCCGCTGGTGGGTTTGTTGATCGGCATCGTGCTGGTCGCACTGGCCTGGCTGTTACGCGATGCACCGGCCATGCTCAGCGCCGTCATCGTGTTGACCAGCTGGGTGTTGATCAGCGGTGGCCTGCATTTGGACGGTCTCGCCGATAGCGCGGATGCCTGGGCCGGAGGTCTGGGCGACCGTGACAAAACCCTCGCCATCATGAAAGACCCAAATTGTGGCCCTGCGGGTGTGGTCAGCATCGTGTTGTTGCTGTTGATTAAGTTCGCAGCACTGCACGCTTTATTTGAAGCGTCCGCATCGGCATCGCTGATGACACTATTGGAAACCTCACTGGCTGACTGGTTGGTGGCAGCACCGTTAGTCAGTCAATCATTGCTGGCATTGTTGCTTGCACCGATGCTGGCCAGAACCCTTGCGCCGCTGTTGTTTCTCACCACCCCCTATATTCGTCAAAACGGATTGGGCTCTGCACTCGTCGTCGCTTTGCCACGTCGCGCTATTGTCGGCATCATTGCCGTGGTGGTTTTCAGTGTTTTGTGGTTGGGCGCCAGCACCGGTTTGTGGTTGCTACTCACCGCTATATTTATATTTGTGTTATTACGCCGTTTGATGATGCAACGCATCGGCGGTGCGACAGGCGACGTCACGGGTGCCTTGATAGAAATAGCCGAAGCGAGTATTTTGCTGTGTGCGGTCTTGGCTCTTTAATCGTTCAGGTGAATTAGTTGTTGTTCGTTTCAAGTGCTTGGGCTATCGGTGATGTGCCGATTGTGAAGCCTTTGCGTGACTGATTAATTAATGGAGTAAAACCACAGAAGTTGGCCCGAGAGCACTGTATGCCCAATTGACTGGTTTTGAGGAGGCCTCTGGGGCTGCTTTTGTTTTACGGGTCAAGTGGTTAGTTTGCTTGTCACACCTGCTCGCCAAATCCCGCATTTTTTTATAAGCCAATGAAAGAACACATAAAGAACCCCAGCCACTTCGATTACGTTGGCGATAAAGCCTGGCGGGTCATTGGGAATAAAACCTATCTACATTAGATTTGCACACGTTTTAGCTGACCAATGTTCACTAAACGCTCAGTAGCGTTAAAATCTAACCCTATGAGAAGTGTTTATGGACCTCAACAAACGATACACAGAAGAATTCAAAATTGAAACCATCAAGCAAGTCATCGCACTGGAGCATTCCGCTGCTGATGTTGCGAATCGACGGGGTATTTTGTCAGCAACCCTGGGTAAAGTACGCTTTCATCAAACAATACTGTGATGAATTTCTCAGTCAGCTGATGTGTCGTGTTTTCAAGGGATGCTCTAGTGGCTTCTATGCGTGTCTAGGGAAGCCGTTATCTGATCGATCCATAGAAGATCGACGGCTGTTAAAGGGTATTAAAAAGTTTTACATTGCCAGTGGTGTGATTTACGGTAGCCAGTGGATTCATCGAGATCTGCGAGAGATTGAGAGGTATGTAGCGTACATCGTGTAGCAAAAATCATGCGTCAAAATAAACTCAAGGCTAAAATTGGTTGCAAACGCTGTTATATGAAAGGTGAAAAACAGCAACAATTACCGACAATCTAAAGAATTCATATTAATGCACAGTGGCCACGGAAGCTAATATGGAAGCGCCGATTATTTTTTTTATGAAAGCGAATACTCTTTAATTTTCCACGAGTCGACGTGGTAATTACCATGACAATGCCGTTGCCGGAAGTTTATTTTCCGCCTTCAAAAAGCGGGTAGCGAAGAGAAATTTTTATGCGACGCGTGCAGATGCAAGGAGTGAAATATCCTATTTCATAGAAATGTTTTAAAATCCAGTGAAGCGGAATAGTCACATTGGTGGTGTGTCACTTGTTAAGTTTGAGGGAGTTTTTCGAAGACTAGACAGCATCTAGTGAAAACTACGAAGCCCAGGATTGTGTTATTACGTGAATTCAATTCGCTAGTGCAACAGGTGGGTTGATTCCGAAAAATACCT
>CAYNYJ010000011.1:0-52641 GCA_964401355.1 uncultured Ectothiorhodospiraceae bacterium
TCAAATCATGGGTGAATCAGGCCTCTTTACTTACTTGTTAACGGGACAGCAGTGAAACGCCTTATAAAAAGACTGTAGACAAAGTTCCATTGGTCTCCAAGTATCGAGAAAAAATGGTCGGAAATGACGCTAGTAGAACGCGTATTTTTTGCGAAAAAAGCAAATGAACTTCTACTTAAACACCCAGGAGATATTCTGTATTTATCTATTACTGTAAAAAAGAATAATGTTAAACCGCACATAAGAAAAGATGCCAACAAGCTATATAATTATATGATTGGCTTATCATTACTTAATGAAATGAGTAAGCACCAGAATGTTACGTTTGTTCCTGACCCCAGAAGTATTAAAGTAGAAAGTGGGAATAGTTTGCACGATTATTTACAAACTAAACTTTGGTTCGAAATGGAGACAACTACAACTATAATAACGACTCCATACGATAGTGCGTCTAATCGCAACGTTCAGTTCTCAGATATGCTTTCAGGAGTAGTACAAGGTCATTTTGAAGATGGTAATTCTAAGCCATGATCCGAAATAAGAAACAACATTGATTACAAAACTCTATTCTTTTAAAACATAACATTTGTATATCGAGCACGCTCACTTTATCTCTTTTGTATATTCAGAGCGTGGTCGGTCAGTTGATGAATTTATAATAATTTGTCCAACATACGCCAAATTTTCGTTGGTGCAAAATGAGCGTGCTCATTTTATTACCAGCGACGTGCTCAATATCCCCGCCATAATTTCTGTAACCTGTTGTATTTAATGCTCTTACTTTCTGCGCGTGGTGTGAAAATGAGCATTCGATTGCTGCAAAACGAGCATGATATTTGACATGTTTAAAATAAACTGTCTGAATGTACAGTATATTTTTAGCCAAAGAGTTGGCCATGAAAAGTCCTTTTATCGAATCGGTTCGTGCGGAAAATTGCTCCAGGTTTTCAAACGGCAAAAAAATTTCCAGATCCAACGACGCTTTATCGGCATGTTCGAAGCTGAATTGTGACAATACATCGCGTAAATTCTCTGCCACACTGGAAATATCCGTGGCGATACGGGCGATGATCGTACCCGCCTCGCGGGCGCGCTCTCGACTGACATTGACGCATTCTACGACGGCTTCCACCGAATCAGCTACCTGCTCGTTGACCTGATCCGAAGCACGAGTGACGTCCACCACGCAGGCATCAAACGCGCGTCCAGCTGGACAATAACGTCAGGGGCGAACTGGTTTAGGCGGGCGATTTCAATGAATTTGAGCAGTTCCTGATAACCATCCCAACGCACAAAAATAATGGTAAGTACAATCACCCAAAAAGGCCAAGCTGCAGCTTCCAGCGGATGCTCAGGGTTTGTGCCCAGCCTACTTAATCAAGACCCAGGCGCGCCTTTACCCGCAGCTTGGACTGGATGAATTCGGCATGCGGCACGTACAGTAAATCGGACAAGCGCCGCAACAGCTGTTCTTCATATTTTTCCATTTCGGCATCAGCGTAGGCCACCTCCCACAGCATCTCCACCACTTGCACCTTTTGTTTCTTGGAAAAATTCTTATTAATCAATGAGGTAAACTGGTGATAACAGGTGGCATCAGCAATCTCCGACTCCGCCAACTGGATCAATTCTGCGGTTTTATGCTCATCGATATTGAAGGTCTTACGGATCGCCCGACTGATGGCGGCCTGTTCGTCGTCCCGCACCTCACCGTCGGCGCGACTCATCTCCACCAACAGAGCCGCAGCCGCCAAATGCAGTCTATCCTGGCTCACGTCTTCATCGCCTACGGGGGGTGACAGGTGTTTTTCAAAGAATTGTTTGAATCGTTCAATCATTATTTATGGGTCTCGATTTATGGGTCACCATTCCCGGAAATTTGTGTAACGTAATATTGATGTTCGCTATTCATAATGACAATCGTAACGAAAGCAGTATTATCGACACAAACTACCGTAGCGGGAACGGAATGCCAAATGAGGCTGTCCACTGCTACAGAACCCAACAACCTGTCAGGAGCCACACATGCAGCGTTTTATTCTCATCAGCATCTTCACACTTTTTTTGGCAGGTCTGAGTCAGGCCAGCACCCAGCAGGAAATTGAGCAACTGCTCGCCCAACAAGAGGCGCCATTTGGCGTGGTCTTCGAGATTGTCGAAGGCAACGATGATGCACTGAAATGGGCGATGCCTGCCGTCAACCAGTACGTCAAACAACTGCGCGAACGTTTTCCCGATATTGGCCTGGCCGTGGTTTCCCATGGTTCCGAGCAGTTCGGCCTGACAAAAGACAAGCAAAAAGACAATGCCCAGGTTCACAAGACCGTGCAATCACTGGTGGCCAGCGATGTGCCCGTGCACATCTGTGGCACCCACGCCTCGTGGCTCGGCAAAAACGCCAATGACTTCCCGGATTACGTGGATGTATCGCCCGCCGGGCCGACCGAAATCAGTAATTACGAGGCGATGGGGTATGTGCTGATTGTCGTCGGAAGGCCGTAAGCGACAACGTTACCGCGCAACACGGCCCATAAAAAACCCGGGCAGCGGCCGCTGCCCGGGTTTTCTTTTAACTGTCCCGATTACAACGGAGTGCTGGAAGCATCCGCCGGATCACTGCCGGCGGCAATCTCGTCACCATCCAGCACACCGTCTTCGTCACGATCCAGCGCAATGCGATGACCGTTGTTGGGTGGCACCGCGGTGAAGGTCACCGCACCCTCCAGGGATTCGGCCAAGGCCTGCACATCCGTCAAGTTCACCAGTGACGCTGCAGCCACATTGCTGCGGAACATGCCGTTACCCGCGTAGAGATAGCCGTGACCCCCGACACTCACCACCAGGTCACATTCGCCCAAATCTGCACGCTCCATCAACAGGGCGACACGCGCCGCCACGGCGGTGGCATTCTCGTCGGTCAACGACACCTGCTGCCCGACGATGGGAAACAGGTTGCTGTCGAACACCATCAGATATTCTTCCAGGTTACGCCGCACCTCCATGCCCTCGGGTGAAATGGGCAAGTTAGCCGGATTACCCGGGTCCAGCGGCGTTACCGCACCAGCCGGGCGCGGCAGGAAGCCGATGATATTGTGGAAACGAAACATGGTATCCACGCTGCCATCGTGGATAAAACCGAAGCCCCGGATCTGATCTCCCTGGTGCAGGTTTTCATTGCCGTTAAAGGGGTCGAGCGGGTGGAAGGGATCGTCCGCCAGGAAGAAGCCGGTGTTGGCCATGCCGAACATCCCCACCTTGCTGTACATATTGCGCAGGTGCGGCACTTTCAAAAACTGCGGCTGGAAGGCAAAGGTGTTGCTGCCATCGGTGCCGAAGAAACCCGGCTTGAGTACGCCGGCGTCGGCATTAGCGTTGCGATCCACGCTGTGACAACCGTTGCAGTTAAACACGGTATCGACAATCTTGGTCGGATCAAAAAAGAAATCCTTGCCGGCCTGCTGGGCGGGAGTCAGCGAATCGTTCAAAGCCCGAATAGGATTCGGCGGATAGGTGATTTGCAACGCAAAATCAGTGTATTCCTGCATCGCACTCGCCGACAGTTGTACGCCGAGACCGTGCACATCCACGAAGGTACCGTTGAACTTTTTAAAGCTCAGGTCTTCGTTGAAGGTGCCGCCGTCCGGTTGCACCGTCGGCTCTTCGTTGCCGCCGGTCTGATCACCGCGCCAATGCATGGCACCATGGTTGGCCATACCGCGCATGCTCTGCGTGGTCATCGGGCCTTTCATGGGCTGGAAGCTGGGATCCAGTGGCAGGCCAAAATCTTCGTGGTTAATTTTCAGCGGGCCGGGGTTGGGTACTGCCACGCCATCGGGATTGCCCAGATCCCAGGCCAGGCTGTCATTATCCCCAAAGATATGACAGCCGCCACAGGAGCTGTCGCCATGGCTGGAGGTGAGCGACGCATCATACAAATACTGACGCCCCTCGGTGATGCTGGCGGGCTCCGGGTTGTACATGGCGATATGTGCCACTTCGGTTCGGGTTGCGGTATCGATCACCGAAATAGCATTATCAAACCGCGTCAACACGTACAAACGTGCATTTTTTTCATCCAGCACCATGCCGCTGGGGCCACCCCCGGAGACTATCACCTGGTCGTCAAGGCTGGGCACAAAGCTGTCATCTTCCAGTTTGGCGGTGTCGTAAATACCCACCTTGCTGGAACCAAAACCGGCCACATACAGGGTCTTGCCATCGCTGCTGATGTCCATGCCGCCGGGCAAAGCCAGACTCTTGGCATTTTCGGCATTGGGCACGGCCGCGCAACACTGACTGTAATCGATGTGTTTATTAAGGTGAATGACGGTCACCGAGTCGTCCAGCACCGTAATGCGATTTTCCATAAAATGACCCCGCACCGTGGACCCCCCGGTGATACCGGGGCCGCTGAAGCGCACCTCATTACGGGCCTCGATGTTACTCACGTACACCTTGCCGGAAACCGGGTTAGTAACCATGTTAAACAGCGTGGCGCCCACCGACTGATATACGGCATCCGTAATTTCGACGGGCGGATTCGCCAGCGCGTCGATCACGAACACGTCCTTATCCGGCAGGTCAAATTTAACGTATTGATCCCAAATCTTGCCTTCTTCATCCAGCCAATGTTCGCCATTGAATTTTACAATCAGACCCACCGAAGGCTGGGGGTTGCCTTCAAAATTTACCGCATGAGGTTCCGGTATTCCATCACCATTAAAATCCACAAACACCTTTTCACCCGGCAAACCACCTGCGGCAAGTACGTTGGTTTCAAAAATGGTGGTGGTCTGGTTGCCCGTTTTAAACCCCGCAGCATAAACCCGGCTACCATCGGGCGACACCGTCAAGGCACGCGGCGTATCGGTAAACAGGTTAACAATCGTTAGCGGTTCGCCACCCAGTACTGCGGAACCGGACGCTCGCGGACCATTAAACACCCACACATCAGCGCGACCGATTCCGGGCGTGGTTAACTGTGGATCAAAGGGCGCGTTCTGACCACGGTGCGCCGTAGTGATAAAGGCCCGGTGGCCATTTTTACCAGCAAAGACGATATCACGCGGCTCGTCACCTACCAGTAGAGTATTAACAACATACGGGTCTGACTGATCATCAACGTTGACGATACTGACACTGTCAGAGATATGATTCACCACCCACACTTCGCCATTAGTGCGCGCCGCAACCGCCACTGGTTCCAGACCGACCAGCACTGAGCCCACATGGGTTAATCCCTTCCTGCCAACTTTGAAAATTTCCAGGCGATTGTCCGGGGTGTTAACCGCAAATAGTTTTTTTCCATTCGGTGACATCGCCAAAGGACGCACCTGACCGGTTTCAAACAGGGTATAGGTTTCTTCACTGGCTTGCGCCGAAGCAAAAAACAAACTAATCATTATTGCCAATATCAGCGCTGATACCAGCAAATGCATATTTACTTCTAACCGGTACTTTTTGGTGTAGTCCATAACAACCCCCTAAAACTATTTCCAGTCATCATCCAATGATTAATATTACTGATACGCCAGACACAATCACCCATATTTTTCAGATGATTGTCCACTCCATTATCTGGAAATAGAATAATCTGTAAAAATTATCAAAAGAAGGACTTACGAAATTTCAGGAAGAAACATCCAAAGAGATGCAGGGAAAAATACCTATTGGCACGTACCAGGGAAGCTTAAAACCCCATAAACGAACCTAATACTTGTATTTATTTTTAATAAAATCTCACGTTTATATAGGATATAAAAATAAGATTTATGTGACAAACATCACATTTCTATCATTAACAAACCTAGCGACAATCTTCACTGACTGTTAAGCCAGTTGCGTCACAACTTTTTCTTTTTTGTTTTCTCGAGTTTCACCAATACGCAACAAACTCGGCAACAGAATCAAGGTGAACACCGTGCTAACACTCATGCCGCCGACAATCACCGCTGCCAGGCCACGATACAATTCAGTACCGGCACCGGGTATCAACAACAACGGCAGCATGCCAAATATCGATGTAAGCGTGCTCATCAAGATAGGGCGCAACCGTAAATGGACGGCTTGGTTAACTGCATCACGACGCGCCAGACCTTCGCGTTCCGCAGCACGAGTTTGATACACCAGCAAGATGGCGTTGTTGACCACCAGCCCCAACAAAATAATAAAGCCAATCATGGTCAGCAAATCCATGTGCTGAGTGACAAATACATTCACCAGCTGCAAGGCCAGCACCCCACCCACGGCGGCCAGGGGAATCGCCAGAATCACCAACAAGCTGTCGCGGAAGGAACGAAACAACGCACTCATCAGCAAATACAAAATCGCAATCGCCAACAGGAAGCTCGCGCTCATACTTTTTAATGCGGCATCAAGTTTTTTCGCAGTGCCACTGTAATGAATTTCGCCGTCTTCCGGCAACAGCGGTTCAATTTGGGGGTTCACTTTTTCTTTCAGCACGAGCATGGCTTGTTCCAGCGACATGCCTTCCGGCGCTTTCACCTCCAGGGTAATGGTACGCCGGCGATTCAACCGGCGAATCTCATTCGGCCCGGCGGTGCGCACCACTTTTGTCAATTCACTCAGAGGCAGCACGCCGCTACTTGGTGTTGCCAATGGCGTGGCGCCCAACTGTTCTGGCGTGTCCCAATCCTGGCCGCGCAGAATGACATCCAGGCGTTGCTGACCATCAAAATAATCGCCGACAACCAAGCCGTCTCCAAGCGCACGAATAATTTGCGACATGTCACTGCGGGTCCAACCGGCTTCATTGATGCGACGTTCATCGGGTATCAGGCGCAATTCCGGTTCGGCCAGACTCAGGCCTGGACGTGGACGCGGGGGGCGACCGGCAATCACTTCCGTCACTGCCACAAAACCGGCCTGGGCCGCCGTTAGTAGCGACTCGATGTTAGAGCCTTGAATATCAATATCCACGGTGCGACCACCACCGAAACCACTGAACAATGAGGAGCGCCGGGCAAAGGCAATGGTGTCCGGAAAACCACCAATCATGCGATTAATCAACGGCACCAGCTCACCCGATTTTTCCGGATCCACAGTGCGCGCGCCCATAAATACACCGCGCCCAAAGGCGACAAAGAAATAATCATTCACTGCGGGTTCGGCGAGGCCGTCGATGTAGGGCTGCATACGTTCCGCTACCACCTGCCCCAATTCTTTTTCCAGGGTATCAACACTGGTACCCGGCGGCGGCAAAATAAATGCGAACACCAGATTACGATTACCGTTGGGCAGAAAATCCGCCTCGGGCTTAAACCACACCGCGAGTACCAGCGGCACAGTAATCAGGCCAACAATCCACGCCGCCCGCCGCTTGGGAGTATCCGTGAGCCGCATCACAAAATCACTGCCGGCATCCCACCAATGTTTATGCGGGTCATTCATTTTGGTGTTGCGCAACCAGGTGGCGGCGGCTGTGGGCAATACCGTCACCGCCACCAACAGTGAGATAGTCACGGTGGCGGCGATGGTCAAGGCCAAATCGGCGAACAGCTGCCCGGCTTCGTCTTTCAAAAACACAATGGGCAAAAAGATTGCCACCGTGGTGGCGGTGGTGGCCAACAACGCGCCCCCCACCTTGCGCGTGCCTTGCTCCGCAGCCTCATCACTGGACATGCCGCCTTCACGCAACCGCACCACGCTTTCCAGCACCACGATGGCGGCATCCAGCACCATGCCCACAGCGAAGGCGAGCCCCGCCAGCGAAATGACATTCAGGGTGCGGCCAAAGCCGTCCAACAGCATAAACGTTGACACCACACAAATGGGAATCGCCACCGCCACCATCAAAGTAGCGCGGAATTTTCGGAAGAACCACCACAGCACACCCACCGCCAGCAACACGCCTAACATTAAATTGTTAAACACCATATTGATCGAGCGATCGATGTAATGGGTTTCATCATAGACTTGCTCAAAGCTGAGCCCGGCGCGCTTCAATGGCCCGGCGCGCAACTCATCGGCTACCTCGCGCAGCCCCGCCATGACCTCCAGCACGTTAACGCCCGTCGAGCGGTGGGCATTGACCGCCATCGCTGCATCGCCGTTTTGAATCACAAAGCCTCTGCGATCCACCATGCGTATTTCGATATCGGCAACATCACGCAAGTACACCGGATTGCCATCGCGCCAGTCCAGCACCATCTCGCCCAGTTCATCGACGGAGTATTGGCCGGCAAAACGCAGCGTGTAGCGGCGTTTGCCGACATCGGCAAAACCGCCCGAGGTGTTTTTCGCGCCGCCCGCCAAGCGCGCCACTGCGGACAATTCGATACCCAGACTGGCCGCCTTGTAGGGATCAAAAGTGATGCGTAATTCCCGTTCACGCCCGCCCCGCACTTCCGACAGGGCCACCCCCGGCACGCGTTCAAAGCGAGTTTGCACCACTTCTTCGACAAAATTCTGATAGCTGGCAATATCGCGGTCGTTGCCCTCAACCGGCTTTAAAATAAACCAGGCAATAGCGCGGGAACGACCCCCAATGGAGCTAATGACGGGCTCATTGGCATCGGCAGGATAACGCTGCACCCGATTGAGCCGAGACAGCACCTCCAGCAAGGCGCGACGCAGATCCGTGCCGATCTGAAAGGTGAGGGTAATACTGCCGCGACCCCGTTGGGCGCGGGCAAGAATTTTTGTCATCCCCGGCAGGCCGCGCAGCACGTCTTCCTGTGGCTCGATAATCTCGGACTCTACCTCTTCCGGAGCGGCGGCACGCCAGATGGTGGTAATGCTGATCCTCGGACGTTCAACCTCGGGGGTGAGTTGAACCGGCAGACGATCGAGACTGATCATGCCAAACATGACGGCCAGCAACACGCCGACAATAACCGCAACGGGGTTAGCCAGTCCGAGCCGGGTGAGTTTCATGACGCACTACTTTCCATCGAACATCGCCGTAGCATTCCGCGTGGGCATGTAAACCGTGCCTTTGTGCCCGGCGGGTACACGCTACGGAGTTTCATCCAGAATTTTCACCACGCTACCTGCCCGCAAACGTTCACCACCACGAATCACCACCCGGTCACCCGCGTTCAGTTCACCGGACTCCTCGCTAGACACGGCCACCAGCGCGCCGCTGGCCACGCCCAGCATAACCGCCACCCGCTGCGCCCTGTTTTCCGCATCAATGCGGAACACAAATGCACCATCACGGCGCAGCACCAATGCGTCACGCGGCACGGCCAATACCGTTTTTGCCACCGCCATCGGTATTGCAACACGCACCGGCTGGCCCACGATCCAGATATCATCCTCCAGGCTGATGCGCAAATCGAGCAGCCGTGAACGCACATCTCCGGCAGCCACCAGGGCCCGTACCGGCGCACTGATTTCTCGGCCATCGACCTTTAAGGTCAGCGTATCCCCCGCGCGCACAAAATTCAGGGTGCCCAGTGGCACTCGCGCCTGCACCTCCAGCGCGTGGCTGTCAATCACTCTGACCACGGCATCGCCTATCGCCGCATGTTCACCTCGGCGTATCAGTCGTTCCACCACCACGGCTGCAAACGGGGTACGGATAACATGACGGCGTAATTCTTCACGCGCCTGTTTAAGCCGCACTTGAGAAATCCGTAGTTCATTACGTGCCACTTCCTGGTCTGCACGCACTTCATCTAACCTGATTTGTGCGGCATTATTTTGCTTCGCCAAACGCTTGTTACGAGTGACCTCGCTCTTGAAAAACCCTAGACGGGCGCGATCCGCTTCCACCTGCGCTTCAAATTCTTCTATTTTCAATTTGACGAACGTCGGATCGACCCGCGCCACCATTGCACCCTCTTGCAGCCGGCTGCCGACGTCCCTCACCATCACCAACTTACCTGCAACCTCGGCAGCCAGGCTCGCCTCATGCCGACTGATCACGGTGCCCGCCACCCAGGTTTGTGGGGCCATCAGTATTTGTTTTGCTTCAACAACTTTAACCGGCGCGCTGCGGCCGCCGGGGGCCGCCATGCCCGAACTGACAAAAACGCTGGCACACAATGCTACCGTCAAAAACCGCGAAACCTGTAAACCGGACGATGACATCATTTATAACTTCTTTTTATATTTTTTTAATGATTGATTTTGACTATTCAGGTGCCACACTATCGGTTTCACTGAGATCCGTTTCCCATGGTGTAATTTTATGACCATTAAGCTGGATGGCGCCACCCGACACCGGCAATAAAAAAGTCACCACGTGGTGCAGGCGCTTGTTGCCTGTGTGCACGGTTTCATATTCGAGGATGTAAAACTTGCCGGAAAAACGCGTGTCCGCCTGACTGCGCCGCAGATGATAAGCTGTCATCGGACCACGTTCAGTCATAAACGCCTTGATGCTATCCAACCACTCTTTTTCGGAGCGTTTACCAAAAAAACCATCATTATATTGCGCAACAAGCTGTGCATCATCGCCACTCTGCATGGCAACAAACAACGCCTCCGCCTGCGCCTTTACAGCAGGATTAGAAGCAACATTGTAGGCACGGTCATCACTGCCACCGCACGCGCCAAGAGCCAACAACAACAGGACAAATAAAAATTTGAGATGATTCATAAAAGTGGTTTCCCGACTGACAAAAACGCCGCCAACACTAGCACAGACCCGTCGCTTGGTGGTGACAAAAGCAAACCCCGACGATAACAGTTTACGCCATCACAAAATATTGAAATTCACTGCGCCCACCTAAAAACACCTACTTTTTACCACCACCAGGCTAGAGTGCACGATCCAGCCGGCGATAAGCAATCGCTTCGGTAAGATGCGGGGTATCGACTCTTTCTTCACCCGCCAAATCCGCCACCGTACGCGCCACTTTGAGAATCCGATGATAGGCACGCGCCGACAATCCTAAGCGGTCAATGGCCTGCTCCAGCAAATGACTGTCATCATCACTGATGCGGCAATGCTGTTGCACTTCCCGGTTTTTCATCACCGCATTGGCCTTGCCGCTGCGCGCCATTTGTCGTTCCCGCGCTATTTCGACACGCTGACGCACCACCGCAGAATTTTCGCCCTGCTCATCCGGCCCGGCACGCAACACCGCTTGCGGCACACTCGGCACCTCAACGTGCATGTCGATACGATCCAGCAATGGCCCCGACACTCGCGCGCGATAACGCTGCACCTGTTCGCTGGTGCAATGACAACGGCCATTACTGTGGCCGAGATAACCACAGGGACAGGGATTCATCGCCGCCACTAATTGAAAGCGCGCCGGAAACTCCGCCTGTCGTGCCGCGCGGGAAATGGTGATGCGCCCGGATTCCAGGGGCTCACGCAGCACCTCCAGCACCTTGCGATCAAACTCCGGCAGCTCGTCGAGAAACAGCACCCCGTGGTCGGCCAGGGAAATCTCCCCCGGCCGCGGGTTACTACCGCCACCCACCAGAGCCACCCCGGAGGCGGTGTGGTGCGGGGCACGAAACGGGCGTTGCCGCCACTGCTCGACGCTAAAACCGCGTTCGCTAATCGACGCCACCGCAGCGGTTTCCAGCGCCTCCTCCTCATTCATGGTCGGCAGAATACCGGGCAAGCGACTGGCGAGCATGGTTTTACCGGTGCCCGGCGGGCCGATCATCAACAGGCTATGCCCCCCGGCAGCAGCCACTTCCAGGGCGCGTTTGGCGTGGTGCTGACCGCGCACTTCACTGAGGTCATCGACAAAAGATTCACCGTTGACGCGCGTCTGGCGCAACACCGGGCGGAGTCGCTCGACGGCATTGAGGTGAGCGCACACTTCCAGCAGATGCGACGCTGCCAGTATCTCCACACCCTCCACCAGACTGGCCTCAGCGGCATTTTCCTGCGGCACCACCAGTGTGCGCCCGGCGTCGCGGACGGCAATGGCGGCAGGCAACACCCCGCGCAGGGGACGCAAGACACCGCTCAACGCCAGCTCACCGACAAATTCGTAGTGCAACAGGGTATCGGTAGGCAGCTGACCGGAGGCGGCGAGGATGCCGAGGGCGATGGGCAGATCAAAGCGGCCACCTTCCTTGGGCAAATCAGCCGGCGCGAGGTTGATGGTGATACGCCGGGCGGGAAAATCAAACTGCGAATTGAGTAACGCACCGCGCACCCGGTCTTTGCTCTCCTTCACCGCGGCCTCGGGCAGACCGACGATGGAGAGACTGGGCAGCCCGTTGGAGAGGTGTACTTCCACCGTCACCAGAGGGGAATCGATACCTGACTGAGCCCGGCTGTAAACCGTTGCGAGTGACATGGCGCTCCTTGCCGTTGTTGTTTTGTTAAGACGCGCGCGCGGAGATGCGCACATCCAGGTGCAGAATGGGCATTACCCAGCAATAAATTTGAACATCGCCCCTTCATGGTGGGCGATGCCCACCCTACGAGAGCCACATTATTTCAGCTGTTTCTCCAGCTCACCCACACGTACTTCCAGGCTTTCGAGTTTTTCACGAGTACGTTGCAGCACTGCAGACTGCACCTCGAATTCCTCCCGAGTCACCAAATCCAGCTTGGCCAACGCACTCTGCAAAGCCGCACGCAGATTTTTCTGCATATCCTGTTGCATCGTCTGGAAACCACTGGGGAGCTTGTCCAGCACACTGCGGGCTAGCTCATCGAGTTTTTTTGCATCCAATTTATTTTCAAACACGCGAGTAGTGCTCCTGTGTGGGTAACCCTGAAATAACCAAACCTGAAATGGCGAACAAACGCTGTTCACCTTCGGCCGCATCTTAACGAGATTATGGGGTTACTGACCAGTGAAGTATGCACGAACACCACTGGCTCCACTCACTGCCCCCACAAATGTCACCACCCAGACCTGCCGCACCAAAATGGCGCCTTATTATGGTGCGCTCCCTGGAAACCTCTCCATTATGGTGCGCCATAGATTCGATAGACTGTGCAAAATTACCATAACCCACTGAAACAATTCGCTTTCCAGTTTTTGGCACAGTGAATGCAGCGACCAGGCCGGAAGTATTCCAATCGACGAACTCAACGACACATCTCAACAAAGGGACAAAAAATGAAAAAAACGGCAATTTCTTTAGCAGTAGGCAGCGTATTGGCGGCATCAATGATGAGTGGCACAGCGATGGCCGCGGGTTTAACAGGCAACATCGGCGTGATGTCTGATTACTTTTACCGCGGTATTGACCAAGGCGTCAGCGCCACCGCGAATGGCGGCGTGGATTTTGACCTTGGAAATGGCGTAGCGATAGGCACCTGGATTGCCGATGTGGGTGATGGTCTCGAAATCGATCTGTATGGTGCCTACTCAGGTGAAGTCAATCAGTTCGCTTACAGTGTGGGTTTCACTACCTACCGGTACACCGGTGAGTTTGACGAAACCTATAACGAAATCAATCTCAATGTCGGCACTGGCCCGATTAACTTGGAATACAGCGTTGGATCGTACGATTCTTCCCCCAGCCAGGATTACACCTTCCTGGCCCTGACCTTCACCCAGGGTGGTGCATATGCCACCTACGGCACCTTCGGCGATGATTTTGATGGTAGCTATTTTGAGTTAGGTTACGACATGGAAGTTAACAGCATGGATCTGAGCGTGGCCATTATCAGTGCCGATGATGACCTGAGCCAGGTTGATAACGATGGCGACGGCTTCACCGATGCTGAAGTTTCCATGGTCATGAGCCTGGGCAAATCTTTCGACCTGTAATAACACTACAAAAACTAACCGGGGATCCAACCCCGGTTGTTCATTACTGCGGCACAACAGCAGCAACACAGTTTTTTGTAACACACTTTTTGCAACACAATTGGTATCACCGCGTTTGGCAACACTGCCAAACGCCAGTGCAATAGGAGGGAGTTTTCCCATGAAACTAGTCACAGCAATTATCAAGCCTTTCAAGCTGGACGATGTGCGTGAGGCCCTGTCAGAAATTGGGGTTCAAGGCATCACCGTCACCGAGGTGAAAGGTTTCGGCCGTCAGAAAGGCCACACCGAGCTCTACCGTGGTGCAGAGTACGTGGTGGACTTTTTGCCGAAGGTCAAACTTGAACTCGCCATCGATGCCGATCTGCTGGATCAGGTAATCGAGGCCATCACCAAGGCCGCCAACACCGGCAAGATTGGTGACGGCAAAATATTCGTTGCTCCGCTGGAGCAAGTGGTTCGTATTCGTACCGGTGAAACCGGTTCGGAAGCACTCTAACGGGAGTACATAATAATGGAAAATAATCTTTTTCACTTGCAGTACGCCATCGACACCTTTTACTTTTTGGTAATGGGTGCCTTGGTGATGTGGATGGCAGCCGGCTTCTCCATGCTGGAGGCAGGCCTGGTTCGATCCAAAAATACCACAGAAATTCTCACTAAAAATGTGGTGTTGTATGCCATTGCCTGCACCATGTACATGGCATGTGGCTACGAGCTGATGTACGGCGGCGGTTACTTTCTATCGGGTATCGCCGGTGGAGAAACATTGGTGGATGATGCTCTGAAGAGCATGGCGGAACGCGAAGGCGGCATTACCGGCAGTTCGGTTTATGCCACCGCTGCCGACTTCTTCTTCCAGGTGGTGTTCGTGGCAACCGCCATGTCCATCGTTTCTGGCGCCGTGGCCGAACGCATGAAACTGTGGGCCTTTATGGCCTTTGCGGTGGTGATGACCGGTTTCATCTACCCCATGGAAGGCTACTGGACCTGGGGCGGTGGCTCCGTGTTCGGCATGTTCAGCCTGGGCGATGACTTCGGCTTCTCCGACTTTGCCGGTTCTGGCATCGTGCATCTGGCAGGTGCCACTGCGGCCCTGGCCGGTGTTCTGGTACTGGGCGCACGCAAGGGCAAGTACAATAAAGACGGCTCCATCAACGCCATTCCCGGTGCTAACCTGCCACTCGCCACGCTGGGCACCTTCATCCTCTGGATGGGCTGGTTCGGCTTCAACGGTGGCTCAGTGCTGAAGCTGGGCGATATCGCCAGTGCCAACTCGGTGGCCATGGTGTTCCTGAACACCAACGCTGCCGCTGCAGGTGGCGTGATTGTGGCGCTGATCGTGGCTAAACTGATGTTCGGCAAGGCCGATCTGACCATGGCGCTAAACGGCGCATTGGCCGGTCTGGTGGCCATTACCGCTGAACCCTCCACGCCTTCGGCGCTGGCAGCCACGCTGATCGGTGGTTTTGGTGGTCTGATCGTGGTGTTCTCCATCGTCGGTCTGGACAAACTGAAGATCGACGATCCGGTCGGTGCCATTTCGGTGCATGGTGTGGTCGGCATGTGGGGTCTGCTGGCGGTACCACTCACTAACGATAGCGCCACTTTCGGTGGTCAAATCGTCGGTCTGCTCACCATCTTCATCTGGGTATTCGTCGTCAGTTACGTCACCTGGATTATTATCAAGATGATCATGGGCATACGTGTCACCGCTGAGGAAGAGTACGAGGGTGTCGACCTTACCGAGTGCGGTATGGAAGCGTATCCCGAATTTACCAAACAATAACCAGCCAGTAAGGGTGATTAACAACTCATAATCTGTCGGCATACGGCAGCCTTGCGGGCGCTCCTTGATCGGGGCGCCCGTTTTTTTATTCTGTGCTTTTATTTCCCGCGTTTTGCCCAATCAGCCCCTCAGCCAACCCCACCGCTAAAGATCCGGGCTGTGACGCCGTTCCATTTACAAATCTTTCAATTTACACAAAATGACTCATCGCGCTATGCTCGAGATCTTCTTTTGAACGTAAAGAGCTTCAGCGGACGATCATCAACGGCCAGTCCCAAAAGGTATCGCATGAAAAAATTACTGTTACTGACTGCTATTTTCCTATTATGCGTGACGACCTTCAGCGTCGCCGGCAAAATCTACAAATGGACGGACAGCGAAGGCAACGTCCACTATGGCGCACAGCCACCCGACCGCCAGGCAAAACAAATCAAAATACCCAAAGGACCGTCCAACCTTCCGGCCCCTGCGAGCACGGTCACCAATCAACAAGATGCCACCACGAAACTGCTGGAGGCCTTCGACAAAGAGCGTAAAGACAAAGCAG
Source organism: uncultured Ectothiorhodospiraceae bacterium (assembly GCA_964401355.1). Lineage (GTDB taxonomy): Bacteria > Pseudomonadota > Gammaproteobacteria > SZUA-152 > SZUA-152 > SZUA-152. The sequence continues at coordinate 16,004 of CAYNYJ010000011.1, forward strand.
AAAGCAGCGCCAAGGCCGCGGAAGAAAAGGAGCGTATCGATAAAAACTGCTCCAATGCCCGTAAACGCGTCGCTGGGCTAAAACTGGGGGGACGCCAGTACACCATCACCGAACAGGGTGAACGCCATTTTCTGAGTGACGCGGATATCCAGCAACGTCTGGCCAAGGCGCAAAAAACCATGGCCAAATGGTGTCAATAAGAGAGTGCTAACAGCTAAGGACTCAGCGCTAAGCTAAGGACTCAGTGAAAAACGGCGGCATGACGAACGCCGCTTGATGAATATCGGCGCTGTAATATTGCGTCGCAAAGGACTTCTCCCGCGCATCATCTTCACGAAAACTTTCGATCCGCTCCCCTTTGCGCGCCAATGTCGCCGACCACCAACCCGATGGATACACCGGCTGCGGAAATTGCAGCGACTTCACGTCGCGATAAGCCGCGGCCGACATCGCATTGCGCATGTCGCGCAAAAGTTTCATGTGCAACAGGGGTGATTCACTCTGCTGCACGATCAGCCCTCCAGGGCGCAGCGCTTGCCAGCAGTCACCATAAAAAGATTCGGAAAACAGACCTTTTGCGGGACCAATGGGATCCGTACTGTCGATGATAATAATATCGAAACTTTCCGCATCAACAGCCTTCACCCATTGAATCGCGTCGGCAAATTTCAGCCTGGCACGCGAATCATGGTTAGACTCACATAATTCCGGGAAATACTGTTCGGCCAGGCGCGTGACCTGCTCATCAATTTCCATCTGCAACACCGATTCCACACTGCCGTGGCGCAATACTTCACGCAGGGTGCCACAATCGCCGCCACCGACAATCAGCACGTCTTTGGGCTGGGGATGAATAAACAGCACCGGATGCGCCATCATCTCGTGATAGATAAAGTTATCGCGACCACTGAGCATCACCAAGCCGTCAATGACCATCAACTTGCCAAAGTCCGTGGTGTTGAATATCTCGATGCGCTGATACGGCGTTTGCACCTCAGCCAGGCGTTCGGTGATGCGCAGCGAAAAGGCCGTACCCTGCGCCTCACATATTTCGGTAAACCAGTCGTCCGCCACGGACACCCTGGAGGGTAATTCACTCATCTCGCCATCCTTACATTTATATCCTGGAAAAATATCTGTCGAAACCCACGCTCCCGACGGGCGCATATTATGCGTGTCCACCGAGGATTTTCACACTGCCTTGAAAACTCCGCTGAGAGTCCACAGCAAAACCCGATATACTGCGGAACATGACGTGGAGTAATGAAAAGGCGCGCGCAGTCTATAATTTTGCGCACTGGGGCGGTGGCTATTTCGATGTACACGAGGGTCATTTACATGCCCGCCCCTCGCCGCAAAATACCGCCGCGAGCATTAATCTCGATCAACTGGCCGATGATATTCAAGATGCCGGACTGGCCCTGCCGGTACTGGTGCGTTTCCCCGACATCCTGCGTGACCGTGTCCAGCAACTCAGCAGCGCCTTTGCGACCGCCATGGGCGACCACCATTACCACGGACGTTATACCGCGGTGTATCCCATTAAAGTGAATCAGCAACACAGCGTGATCAGCGAGATATTGGCCACCGCTGATGACAATGTTCGAGTTGGGTTGGAATGCGGCAGTAAACCGGAATTACTGGCGGTATTGGCGCTGTCGACCACCAACAGCCCAGCACCCGAAGAAAGCACCACGATCATCTGCAACGGTCACAAAGACCGTGAATACATCCGCCTGGCGCTCATTGGCCAACAACTGGGCCACAACGTCACCATCGTACTGGAAAAATCTGCCGAATTGGCGTTGGTGATCGAAGAATGCCAAAAACTCAAGGTTCAACCTCAACTGGGATTACGCGTACGACTGACCTCCATTGGCCGCGGCAATTGGCAAAACACCGGCGGTGAAAAATCCAAATTCGGACTATCTGCCACACAGGCGTTGCGGGTCATCGAACAACTGCAACAGGCTGACATGCTCAACTGCCTGAATCTGCTGCATTGCCACATGGGCTCGCAGCTGAGCAATATTCGCGACATCCAGCAAGGCCTGCGGGAGATTGCCCGCTATTACACCGAGCTGCGCCGCATCGGCGCACCGATCCGCTGCGTCGATGTCGGTGGCGGTCTGGGGGTCGACTACGAAGGTAGCCGTTCACGCAATTTTTGCTCGATGAATTACAGCCTGCAAGAATATGCCAACAACGTGGTGCATGCTCTATGGGAAATCTGCATCGAGCACAATTTACCTCAGCCCGACATCATCACCGAATCCGGACGCGCACTCACGGCGCATCACGCGATGCTGATGACCAATGTCATCAACGTTGAAAAAACCGACAGTAACACAGGAACCGGCACCACCGCCGAACCCTCCAGTGATGCCCCCATCATCCTGCACGACCTCTGGCACGGGCTCTGCGACTGCGCGCACCACGACCCCAGCGCCGCCATCGAAACCTATCACACCGCTGCCCATTGGCTGGCTGAAGCACAATCCATGTACGTACACGGCCTGCTCACCTTGCCGCAAAAGGCACAGGCGGAAGAACTCTATTTCGCGATATGCCGGCACGTACAAACACAGCTGGATCCCGCCCAACGCGCGCACCAGGAAATTCTCGATGAACTCAACGAAAAACTCGCGGATAAAGTTTTTTGCAACTTCTCGTTATTTCAGTCGCTACCGGACGTGTGGGCCATCGACCAGATATTTCCCATCGTGCCGCTGAGTCGGCTGGATGAACGACCCACCCGCCGCGCCACTCTGCATGACATCACCTGTGATTCCGATGGCCGCATTGACCACTATGTCGATAGCGAAGGCATCGAATCCAGCTTGCCATTACACGACATTCGCGTTGGCGAACACTACCGGCTGGGGATTTTTCTGATCGGCGCTTATCAGGAAATTCTCGGCGACGTGCACAACCTGTTTGGCGATACGAATGCGGTTGATGTTCGGCTCAATTCACACGGCCATTTTCAACTGCAACAATTGCATCACGGCGACAACGTCGACAGCGTACTGCACAGCGTCAATATTGAAAGAGCGTTCCTGCTGGCGGCTTATCGACAGCAACTCAAGCAAAGTTCACTGGATGCGGATCAACAGCAATCTTCTCTGGCCACTCTGGAAGCAGGCCTGAATGCTTACACCTATTTTGAATCATAGGCCCTTCGCCCACTGAATTCCCTGTTTGACAGCCCGCAGGCAAAGACTTTTCACACCTTTGAACTCTGTTACACTGCCCGCATTGACACGCCGCACAGGCACGCTTCGGTCAATATTTCAATCTAGGGAATTAACAGGGAGTAGTCACCATGTCCACCGCACACTCACATTCCAACGGAACAAAAACCCACTACCACATTCCTGCACTGTTTCTCTGCATGTGCACCGCAGCACCAGCCCTAGCCATCGCGGAAAGCCCGGCAATGGATAACTCAATAACCGCTTCGGCAGCCGAAAAACCCATGATGAACGACACCCCACCCGTCGCCTCAAGTGCCGTGGAGAGCGCCGTCGACGACAATCGTGGCCGAGTCGCGCGCGCCATATTCACCACCGCCATCGCTGACCGCGAGCCCGTGGATAATCTGGAGACACTGACGAACGACACCCAACGCGTCTATTTCTTTTCTGATTTGCGCGGATTGGCAGGCCAGATAGTCACCCACCGCTGGGAGTTCAATGACGAGGTTATGGCCGAGGTTACTTTCAAGGTGGGCAACGGCGCACGCTGGCGCGTTTACTCCAGCAAAAACCTGCTACCCGAATGGGTCGGACAATGGACGGTGGTGGTCAACGACGAAAATGGCGCTGCCCTCGAAAATCGATCCTTTGAATACACAACCGCAATGACCACCGAGACACCGACTGCCGCTACACCCTGAATGAGCGCATTGAATGCGGCCGCCGCTATGAGGCTTTTTCTGCCGGAACAGCTTCGACCTGTTCGATTGTCGGTTTAAGGTTCAAGCCCACATCAGGCTCGACGGTGGATTCATTTGATTCTAACAACGGGGCTTGTTCAACCGGTATTTCATCACTGCCTATTTCGTCACCGACGGTCTCATCAATCAGGGGCAAGCCCTCAACCGATTCTATTACCTCGGACTCTGTCTGTTCGGCAGTTTCAGCCGGCTCGCTAATTTCACGCAACGCTTTCATGACATCCTCCACCGTCTCTAAAGGTTGGACATCTGATTCCGTTGCTTGCGACACGGCTGACACGGCTTGCGTTGTATCCGGGAGCGTCGCTGCGGATACCACTGGCGGCCTCGTTTTCACAGTCTTCACCTCGGCCTTATTCTCAGCCTTGGCCTTGGTTTCCGTTCTCATCGACTCAAGGCGTTCACGCAAACGCACCATGGCGGCTTCGTCGACCGGTTTTGCAGACTCTGTCTCCGTCACCTCCTCCGAACCCGCTAATTCCTCGAGGGTCTCGGCCATCTTGTCTTTCAGGTTGGACAGTGTTTGTGCCCCCTGACCGACCACTTTTTTCAACTGCTCCGGAGCGTCCTCACCCGATAAATAAAACCCGCCACCACCGGCAATGGCGGTAAGAAACAATAACCCGCCGATCATTCCCATCACGCCAATAGCACGTTTTTGACGCCGCTCCGGCACATCCAGTTGTGGACGAATACTGCGGTCAATATCCTGCACTTCGAAGGTCGATACCTGTGCAGCAAACTTGGCCTTGGGTTCTGCTGCAGACTCCTGTTGTTTCGGTTTGTCTCTTACCGATTTTTTATCGGCGGTAGGCTTTATTTCATCCACACCCACGAAATCTGCCGGCGAAACTACAGAATCGACCTCCGGATCCTTGCGATAACCCAGTGTCGCTTCCCAAAGAAAATCATCCGACACCCATTGACGCTTCTGTTCCTTTTTCTCCACCTTCAAGACTTCGGAGGGGTCGATCAGGTTTGCTCTGTCCTTTGCCCGTTCTGTAATCTCGGCCTCGTTGATGATAATGGCATCTTCGGCCTGCGCAACCTCGACAGCCGCAGCCTCCAGTTCCATAAATTCATCCATATCCGCGTTGCTTTTACCAATCGCGCGCAGCGCCGCCTCACGCGCCTCGCGGGTGCGGCGGGCTTTATCAACATCGACCTTTTGACGCTGCTGAATAGCGGCAGCCTTGCGAGCCTTGGCCTGCGCCTGCTGCTTGACCTTGCCTTTATCCACCTCACGACGCGCCGCCGCAATGGAGCGTTTGGTTTCAAGCTCTGCCTGAAAACGCGACGCCTCTGCCTTCGCCTGCAAACGTTTGATCTCTTGCTCCGCCTCACGGCGCGTGATATCTGCGATTTCCTGCGCCCGCTGCGCCTCTTCATTGGCCAGCCGTACCGCTTCTTCAGCTTGCTGTTGACGATGCGCTGTCTCTTCCGCCGCGAGACGTTCACGCTGCTCAAGCTCATCGGCCTTCCGTTGCTGACGCTCTGCTGCCAACTTGGCTTCACGCCTGCTTCGTTCCGCTTCCAATGCCGCAGCCTGATCTTTTTCTTGTGTAGGAAGGGATGCTTCCTCTGCCTCCAAGCGCTGTGCCGCCGCAAATAACCGTGCCTGTTTCTCCACTTGCTCGCGCGCAGCCGCCGCCTCAGCACGCAGCTGCGCCATTTCATCTTCCATTTTTTGGCGAGCCGCTTCCGCCTCTTGGGCGCGTTGCGCTTCTGCAACCGCACGCTGCTCTGCCTCTTCCGCCTCCGAACGACGACGGGCAATTTCATTTTCCGCACGCTGTCGCGCCTCATCCGCCAGCTCGGCTCGTGCCGCTTCTTCCTCTGCGCGACGGGCAATATCTTGCAGCTGTTCCTGCTGCAGCACCAACTCCTCCGCACGCAGACTTGCTGCTGCACGTTCCGCCTCGGAGCGAGCCGCATCGGCGGCAAATCGTGCCTGTTCCTGTGCCTCCAAACGGGTCTGCTCCGTTTCGGCTTCCAGGCGTTCCAGCTCATTGACCGCTTGCAAGCGGGCCTCTTCCGCCACCCTGGCCCGCGCTGCCTCACGCTCCGCATCGGTACGGGCCGCATCGGCCACCCGTTGCGCCTGTTCTTCCAACTGCATACGAGCCACTTCGGCATCCACTTTTAAACGCTGAATCTCGGCTTCTGCCTTCAAACGGGCATCTTCCGCCGCCCTGGCCCGTAAGGTTTCCTCTTCGGCTAGCCGCGCCATCTCTTCCCGCTCCGCCTGAAAATGCGCCATCTCCTCTGCCCGTTGCGCCGCCATTTCGCGTTCCGCTTCGGTACGTGCGGCATCCACCGCCAGGCTGGCCTGCACCTCGGCCTGCAAACGGGCCTCTTCCGCTTGCTGTTTGAGCGTCTCCACTTCACTTTCTGCGGCCATCGCCCGCGCCGCCTCGGTCTCTGCTTTACTGACCGCCTCTTCAATCTCTTCCTGCTTTTCGGCCAAATATTCCGCTCGTTGCCGTGCCGCATCGCGCTCTGCTTCGGAACGCGCCTGATCCGCCGCCAGGCCTGCCTGCTCTTCCATTTCGCGCTGTGTTTCTTCGGCCTTTTGGCGCATGCGCTCGGCTTCATCTTCTGCCTGTTGGCGGGCAGCCTCTGCCTGTTGAGTGCGCATCGCCTCGATTTCAGCGCGCTGCAACACATCCTCTATTTCTTGTTGATGACGACTGATTTCCGTGGCCCGCTGTTGGGCAAGTTCGCGTTCCGTTTCCGTACGCGCCTGATCCGCCGCCAACCGGGCCTGTTCTTCAACCCGCTGGCGTGCCACTTCCGCCTCGGCCTTGAGTCGGATAATTTCGCCCTCGGCATCTTGTTTGACTTTATCTGCAGTGCGCCGCGCATGTTCCTCCGCTTCACGCCGGGCCTGTGCGGTCTCTTGTTTAATGCGCTCTATTTCACTCTCCGCCGCTGCGCGCGCCGCCTCGGCTTGCTCCGCACGGGTGACTTCGACCTGCACCCGTTGCATAGCAGCTTCTCTTTCCGCCTGCTGTACGACCATCTCATCAGCGCGTTTTTGCGCCGCCGCCCGTTCCGCCTCGGAACGCGCCAGATCAGCGGCCCGCTGTGCCTCTGCTTCAATTTTCTGACGCGCAGTTTCAGCCTCGGCTTTCAGACGCGCCACCTCCTCCTGCGCCTGTATTCGGGCATCTTCCGCTACCTGAGTACGTTGCATTTCCTGCTGCACACGTTGCTTGGCCTTGCTCATCAAGGCCTCAACACGACCATTATTCTCGGTGACGGCGGGAGGTGTTTTAGTGTGTAAATTAACGACCTTGTTCGCATCGACATTTTCGTCGTGTGTGGCTGTCTGCTCAATCTCCAGCGATATTTTGTCAGTGGCTTTTTCTAACGCGGAATCAGCAACAGCATCCAGACCTTTATCCAGCACATACGCATCAAGACCTTGCTGATTGAGTAAAAACACCGCCGCAGAGGCACGATCGCTGTGGTTACTGAAGACAATATATTTATGCAGCTTGTTCAGCTTGCGTATGCTGAGTCGTAACTCCGCCAGTGGAATATTCTTTGCCCCAGGTAGACTACCGCGTGAAAACTCATCCAACTTGCGCACATCCAGCCACTGCACATCCGGGCCCTGCATGCTTTTTGCCTCGTCGAAAGAAAAGCTTTGCAGAATGGGGGACACCAGTAATTCAATGAAATCTTTTTTCGACAGACGCATCAGAGTGCCGTCTTCCATCATGATGATGGAGGCATTGCGTTTGCTATTGCCAATCAGCGATTCTTCCCCAAAACCGGTGCCGGCGGTCAAAATGGCCAGTTTCATTGACGGCGCACCCGGCGCGACCTGACGGACAACCTTGGCACGACCTTTGGCGATGATGTAATAATTATCGTCGACATCATCCTGATTGATAATGACGTCGTTGGCGCGCACTTTCACTTCTTCCATGCGCATCAGCATGGCCTGAATATTTTCCGCGCGCAGTTTGAGGAACACTTTGGATTGCAGAAAACGGCTCATCCAATCCGTCTCTTGCTCTTCTTCCACCTCCAGGTTCGAAACTTCGTAGGTCTGCTTGCTGCCCCAATTGAGCAGCATCTCCAACAGTCCGGTATCGACATTCAAAAGTGACACCGGCGTTTTCGCAACGGCCGTGCAGATATGCGGTTTTTCGGGATCTAATGGCTGACGCGCTTGCTTGCTGTTGGCTGCCAATTTGCTGCTACGGCCGGTGGCGTCGGTGATTTCCAGAGTCCCCGCCACCAGGTACAGAGTACGGTGGTCTCGTTCACCCTGTTTAAAAATTGTAGCGCCGACCACCACCTGTTCCAGCCGCGATTTTGCGCTCAGTTCCGCGAGCATATCCGGCGGCAGGTCGCACAGCGGCGACAAAGTTCTCAGTAGTTTATGATCTAACAGTTGTTTTACGGCGCTCATTCTCTATTCCGACGGCTAAGGGGGACTGAAGGAAATCACGAATTAACTTGTTTTTCCTGCGAGGTATAGCGGCAAGATAAGCAAAAGGTTTACATGGAAAGCCATGAAAAGACAGTATAAATCGGCCCGTTGGTCGGTACCGTGACGGGGGTCACAGAGCGTCAGAAACTGACCCTCTGCGTCACGTAAACGTGAAAATTGCGGGTAACTTCATGATTCCCGCCTATTTGTGGCCCTGATCCTATGCTGTAGGTTCAGGTCTTATTTAACCTTTAAAACTATAGGGTCAAAAGACTGGGCGCGCAGCCGGTTACGCACAATATCCATTTTCCGGGCACTCTGAAAAGGACCGACGCGCACCCGGTGCCAAGTTTGGCTGCCATTGATGGTCACCCGCTGAATATGAGATTCGATATTTTTCAACGCCAACTGGGCGCGCAGGCGGTCAGCATCGGCAAAGTTACGGAACGATCCCACTTGCAAGTAGTACGTGATGGGCTCAGCGGGTGTACGCTCACGCTCCGTGCCCAGTTCCTGTGGCGGAATAAAGACTTCCATTTCCGGCAATAGATTATAAAAATCAAAGCGCGGCTTTTTGTCCTCTTTTACTCCGCGTTTTTCAGACGACTGTTTTTTGCTGGCCACGGATTTGGAGGCGGCTTGTCCCTTATCCACCACCGGAGCCGGTGTCGTTCCGTCACCACTCTTCAACAAATCATCTTTGAAATAAACCAGCACCGCCACAAACAGGCCGATGAACAAACCACCCAGCATCCACACCCAACCCGGTGTCGGCTTGGCGGTTTTGCGCTTGGGTTTGGGAGTGTTTTTGTAGTCTTTGGCCATTACATGGATTCTGGCGCTGACACGGCCAACAAACCCAGGCCATTGGCGATCACCTGCCGGGCAGCCTTGATCAGACTCAGGCGTGCATCCCGCAGCGCCACATCCTCCACCAAAAACTGGTGGGCGTTGTAGTAGGTGTGAAAATCGTTGGCCAAATCACGTAAAAAATGCGCCAGTTGATGAGGTTCGTGATTCAGCGCCGCAGTCTCAACCACCTCGGAATAGCGCGACAAGCCCGTGAGCAGCGCCTGTTCATGCGACTCCGTCAACAACGCCAGATTGGCCAACCCGTTATCACTATTATGCGTTAGACCCTTTTCATCCATCTGTCGCAACACACTGCACACCCGCGCGTGAGCGTACTGAATGTAATACACCGGGTTGTCACTGCTCTGTGACTTGGCCAGATCCATGTCGAAATCCATATGCTGTTCACACTTGCGCATCACGTAAAAGAAACGCGCCGCGTCGTTGCCCACTTCCTCGCGCAACTCACGCAGGGTGACAAATTCACCGGAGCGAGTGGACATCTGCATTCGCTCGCCATCACGATACAGAATCGCAAACTGTACCAGCAACACATCGAGCTTGGACGCATCATCACCCAAGGCGGTAAGCGCCGCCTTTACCCGCGGCACGTAACCGTGGTGATCGGCACCCCAAACATCGATGACACGGTCAAAACCACGTTCGAGTTTTTGCATGTGATAGGCAATATCGGAGGCAAAGTAAGTGGTCTGACCATTGTCACGCACCACCACGCGATCTTTTTCATCGCCGAAATCGGTGGAGCGAAACCACCAGGCTCCGTCTTTTTCATACAGATGTTTAGCATCTTTGAGGCGCTCAATAGTGCGTCCCACAGCACCGCTTTCGGTCAGAGAACGCTCGGAAAACCACTCCTCGTAGACCACACCGAAACCTTCAAGGTCACGACGAATATCATCAATAATACTGTTCAGCCCGCTATCGAAGACCGTGCGATAGGCCACGTCGCCGAGTAATTCTTTGGCGCGACGAATCACTGCGTCGATGTATTGTTCCTTATCACCACCCTCGGACTCATCTTTCGGTAAGTTGCTGAGAACAATTTCAGCAGCATGACGAAACGCATCCCCGTGCTCACGATGCACCGTGGCGGCGATATCCCACACATAATCGCCCTTGTAACCATTGACCGGAAACGGCAGCGCATCGTTTTCATTCTCACCACACAGATCAAGATAGCGCAGCCACACTGAGACGGCCAGAATGTCCATCTGCCGACCGGCATCATTGACGTAATATTCACGATGCACCTTGAAACCCACCGCCGCCAGCAAATCCGCAACCGCCGCGCCATAGGCCGCACCACGACCGTGACCCACGTGCAATGGCCCGGTGGGATTGGCGGAGACAAACTCCACCTGCACAGATTTATCATTGCCAAGCGTGGAACGCCCGTAGGCCTCGCCTGCCTTCAGCACCGCACCTACCACCGCGTAGCTCGCGACATCGGTCAAGGTAAAATTGATAAAGCCCGGCCCGGCAATCTCGACCTTCGCCACCTGCCCGGAATCCGGCAACGCCGCGACGATCTGCTCCGCTAAATCCCGCGGCTTACATTTGGCCGGTTTGGCCAGCATCATGGCGATATTGCAGGCGTAATCGCCATGACTAGCGTCACGAGTGCGGTCGATCTGGATTTTCGAGGCAATATCCGCGGGCAACACGCCTTGGGTTTGCAAGGTGTCAATGGCCGTCTGAACCAGGGAAGCGAGCTGTTGTTTCATGTGGGTAATCGTAGCGGGTAAAGGCGGCGTATTATCGCTTGAGGGAGTTGGTTAGCACAAGGGACGTACCGCATAAATTGGCGGCAACGGCTCAGGAACGCAGGCACTCAATGCCTGAAAACTGAAAACCAGAAGAGAAGAATCGTGGCTAAAACGAACACTTATCAGGAAGTGACGGACAACATTATCGAAGTATTGAGGGTGGGGATTGACTCAGTCAAAATCCCCTAAGAGGTCAAGGATGTAATGAGGTATTCTTTGCACCTTGAGCAGTATGATAATGGGTGTGCTTTTGAGATACCTGACGACCACAAATGTGACGCTTACCGAGCGGTTGATACCGTAAAATTCGGGAAAATCCTTTATGTGTTACATGCATTTAAGAACAAATCCACAAAATGAATTTCAACGCCTCGACCTGGTATCAAGCTGATAAAAGCTCGGTATACAAGCACCGAGAAACGCTGCAAAGCAAGGTAACAAGCGAAGGAGACAAAACAAACGTCGAAATGCCGAAGGCCGCTTACCCGTGTTTAAGCAAGATTTTATTAGGCAATAATTTTTGTCACCCGTAATGCGACGAGATCGGCCAGCATTTACGCCGCCACCAAAATCATCAACGCCATCACTTATGGGATAATCAACAAGAACGGTAAAGGTCGACTGTCAGGAGGCAAAAATATCTTTCATTCCAGCTTCCACAACATCAGAAAACGATCAACACGGAACAATTTTAAACTCGTGAACATTTTCCATTTCCATCAGACTCTGCGCTAACTTACGAAAATTCTCCTGACTGGTTGAGCGGATCGTCATTTCATATTCGAAATGCTTACCCTCGTTGTCCAACTGATAACTCGACTCGAAGGCACGAATATCATGCTGACTAATTAATTGCCGCAATGCATCCTCGTCCACGCTGTGTTTTGACCGAACAAAACGCACGGTAAATTTGGCATACATTTGAGAGGGCAGACGATTTTCAACCCAGCGGAAAAACGCCAAAATCACCACCGTCATTACGGTTGCCAGAAAGGCGGGATAATACAACCCCATACCAATGACAATACCAATCGAGGCGGTCATCCAGATTGAGGCCGCCGTGGTCAGGCCGCGCACGGTCAGGCCTTCTTTAATGATCACCCCGGCACCGAGAAAGCCAATGCCCGTCATAATCCCCTGCGCCATTCGCGATGGATCCACCCGCACCGTGTCCAGGAATTGCTCCGGTACCAACTGCCATTGGTAAACCATCAGCACCATCAACAAACTCGCCGACACACAGACCAGTGTATGCGTTCGGAACCCCGCCTCTCGGCCATGTAACGCACGCTCCAAGCCAATAATACCACCGGCTAACAAGGCCAGCATCAAACGCAACGTTATCAAGTTATAATCAAATTCCATAAATTCGTTAAAATCCCTGAACGGCTTCCTGGCGAAAAACCTTATTAACACGTACCGTGCAAGACAATGAAAACCTTGCTGTCAATATTAGCTGACTCTGCAGGCATTACAAAATAGTCGCATTAAGCATAATGACAATTTCTGAGTCCGTGTCACTCAATATTAGCGCCCATTGGACGAAACACTTAATATCAATTGAAATACTTGGCAACCAACCTCATGTTCACCCGATTCTTACATTCGCAATCCGCCTTTTTCTGTTTAACACGCAAAATTGTCGTAGTGTTCTGTATCAGCCTGGGAATGCTGGGCTGCAGTACAACAGCAAGTAAACACTCAACGGTATCGAAGCACCCAAGCAGCGGAAAAATCGAATTCGGCGGCCCAGGAAAGCCAACGCTTCAACAAACCACTTTATCCAAACATTATGCGGCCTGGAAAAGTGCGCCTTACAAACTTGGTGGCCTCAGCAAGGCTGGCATCGATTGTTCCGGATTTGTACAGGTCACCTATCGTGACGTCTTCAACAAAAAACTACCTCGATCCACTGAGCTACTCGCCAAAACAGGAAAAACGATTTCGCGACAATCCCTCAAATTCGGCGACCTGGTTTTTTTCAAAACCGGGCGTTCACAGCGTCACGTCGGGATTTACATTAATAACGGGAAGTTCATCCACGCCTCAAGTTCTCGCGGCGTCATGCAGTCATCACTGAATTCAAAATACTGGGCACAACACTACTGGAAGGCACGCCGTATTTTTTGAATGTGGGCAGTCTTTGACTTTGACCCGATAATGCGCCTAACTGCAAATACTCAGCAACAGGCTCATTCACTACGTTTGGATTTCATGTGCCGTTTGAACTCTTCACAGGGGTCAGGACGATCAATCCTCGGGGTAAACCACACATAATCGAATGGTAGCTGTGTACTGCCCCAATAATCGGCGTAGGCAGCAGCCGTCGTCGCATCGGCTTGCACCTCCGCCCAGGTGATGGTTAGCACATTTTTGGCAAGCGCCTGTTTTTGCAAATACAGGGGCACGCCGCGATCATTGCGAACATGCCCGGAACCTGCCACCAACACCCGGACATCAATGTCTTTATGACGATCCAGACTCGCTGCCATCACCGCATCTTTGGTGCGTTGTACCAGCATCATCGCCGAAGTCATCGTCTCGTTAATCATGCCACAATGAGACTCCGCAATTTCTTTTTGTGATGCGGACACCTGTTCCGGCGACATCACAGCATCATCCATAATTCGTTTAATCGTGTCAGAAATCTCGGCCTCACCTTGCCGCGCAATCGACACAATCTGCTGCCGATCCATGTTGGCCGAAAAAATGCCGTAACCTGCACTGATCGCGCTGGCAAACACCGATTTGTACAAGCGACCGTATTCCCAATTTGTTTTCACATGATCCAGGGCTACAATCAACGCATCTGCCGAATCAAATTCTTTGTCTGCAATAAACGACCCTTGTTGCTGCGCGATCATCTCAAAGGCAACAATCGCTGAACGATGGCTGTTGGCCAACTGATCGATAACCCATGTCTGGCCCTGGTGATGCAGAGAATTGTCATGGGTTTCACCCAACAAAATATAGTCACTGGCGAGCACCGCCTGTTTGAGCGTATCCCGACTCACAAATGCCTTTTGCCTTACATCCCAAATCTTCCCCACCAATTCATGATCCGCAAACAACATGTCAGACTCCGTCGCCTTTTCAAACTTGGCGGCACACGCCACAAGCGAAAACACGCTCACTGCAAGCAAAACAATCTTCAACAACATTGATTTTTTGTAGGTGATAATCGATTTACTCAAGTTGCTATTTTCCGTTATTTAGCCACGCTGTTTACAACACATGCATTATGACTGGGTGAGAACATACTTCAATATTTCCACAACCTGTTCCGGTGTTTCACAAACCGCATTGGCGGCCGCATCCACTTCTTTCAGCGCATGGGTCAAAGCAGGATCGTGCAACGTAATAATCGATTTGCCCATGGCCGCAGCGTATCCGGCATCAAATGCTGCATTCCATTGGCGGTATTTGTCACCGAAACGCACCACCACAATGTCTGCAGTTTCGAGCAGGGTTCGGCTACGAATTGCATTTATCCTGGCGCCCTTTTGATCGTGCCAGAAGCTATTTTCTTCCGCGCCCAGTATCGTTACCCCACAATCATCGCTTTTAGCATGGTCGGTGACGGGCGCCACGAATTCCACCGCCAAGTCTGCGGCCTGCGTACCCGTTTGGATGCGCAGACGCCAATCACTGTGAATCTCACCTGAGAGATACACTACCCATTGTTTTGCCATCACTCAATTCGCCTTCTTCGTTGACTCATTTTTGCATCCACCCACACTTTTTCGCGCGCGACACTCACTGAACGCTAGCCCTTGTGATAAATTTCCACACCCGCATCAACAAATTCCCGAGCCTTTTCTTTCATCCCCTGTTCCAGGGCCACTTCAACACCAATACCCTGCTTGGCGGCAAAGTCGCGCACATCCTGGGAAATTTTCATTGAGCAAAAATGCGGGCCGCACATGGAACAAAAATGCGCCACCTTGGCCGACTGTTTGGGTAAAGTTTCATCGTGATAAGAACGCGCCTTGTCCGGATCGAGACCGAGATTAAACTGATCTTCCCAGCGGAATTCAAAGCGCGCTTTCGACAATGCATTGTCGCGTAATTGCGCACCCGGCAAGCCTTTCGCCAAGTCTGCCGCATGCGCCGCTAACTTGTAGGTGATAATCCCCTCACGCACATCGGCCTTGTTGGGCAGACCCAAATGTTCCTTGGGGGTGACGTAACACAACATCGCGCAGCCATACCAGCCAATTTGGGCGGCACCAATGCCAGAGGTAATGTGATCATACCCGGGGGCAATATCTGTAGTTAGAGGGCCGAGGGTATAAAACGGCGCCTCGAAACAATCCTCCAGTTCCTTCTCCATGTTTACCTTGATCATCTGCATCGGTACATGCCCGGGACCTTCGATCATTACCTGCACATCATGCTGCCAGGCAATCTTCGTCAGCTCACCCAGCGTTTCCAGCTCACCGAACTGCGCTTCGTCGTTGGCATCGGCCAGCGAACCCGGACGCAGTCCATCGCCTAACGAGAAGCTGACGTCGTAGGCCTTCATAATTTCACAGATGTCTTCGAAATGAGTGTAGAGGAAATTTTCCTGGTGATGGGCCAGGCACCACTTGGCCATGATCGAGCCACCCCGCGAAACGATGCCAGTGACCCGGTTGGCCGTCATCGGCACATAACGCAACAACACACCAGCATGAATGGTGAAGTAATCTACGCCCTGTTCGGCCTGCTCGATGAGGGTGTCACGAAACAATTCCCAGGTCAGGTCTTCAGACTTGCCGTTGACCTTTTCCAGGGCCTGATAAATCGGCACGGTGCCGATGGGCATGGGCGAATTACGCAGCACCCACTCACGCGTTTCATGAATATTTTTGCCGGTGGACAAATCCATCAAGGTATCGCCACCCCAACGTGCCGACCAGGCCATTTTTTCCACTTCCTCGTCGATGGAGGAACTCACCGCGGAATTGCCAATATTGGTATTGATCTTGACTCGGAAATTACGCCCGATGATCATCGGCTCCAGTTCGGGGTGATTGATGTTGGCGGGAATGATGGCACGACCACTGGCGATCTCGTCACGCACAAACTCCGGGGTGATGTCTTGCGGCAGGTTTGCGCCGAAATTTTCGCCAGGGTGCTGGCGCAGCAGTTTTTCGTAACGCGGATCGTTACGCAATTCATCCAGCCGCTGATTTTCACGGATCGCCACATATTCCATTTCCGGGGTAATAATGCCTTTGCGCGCATAGTGCATCTGGCTGACATTTTTGCCGGACAGGGCGCGTCGTGGTGCCCGAATGTGTTCAAAACGCAGTGCCGCCAAGGCCGGATCATTTTGACGTTTGCGACCAAACTCCGAACTGGGGCCGCTGAGAATTTCTGTGTCTCCGCGTTCTTCGATCCACGGCGTGCGCACATCGGGCATGCCTTTCATCAAGTTTACCGTCACGTCAGGGTCGGTAAACGGGCCGGAGGTGTCATAAACGATGATAGGCGGATTTGCTTCGCCGACCGTGCCGTCCATATTGTGGGCCGGTGATTGCGTAATCTCGCGCATCGGCACACGGATATCCGGGCGCGAGCCCTGCACGTAAATCTTTTTTGAATTCGGAAAAGGCTGAGTCACCTCTTTCGACAATTTGGCGGTTTTTTGTAGGAATTCTTCAGGAATGGCGCTCATGGATTGTGGTCCTCAACAAATACTAGGTCGCCACCAGCGCGGGAGATTCCGATTTTATGACTAGCGTCGAACATTCGCCAAAAAACCGGAACAGCTTCCCTACGCCGGTGCCAACCGGATCAGGTTCAAAGGGTATTTCTCAGTCTGCCGCCCGCGTCTTGCGCAGGGCACGAGACACCCCCAGCCGGGTCAGTATAGCCGAAACCCGGCCAAAAAACCGTCGCGACTCTGTGCATCCACTCTGCATAAAAAAAGGGCCTTTCGTCCCCCCCCACAAATCACAGACTCATCATCGCCGCCATGTTTCATCCGGTCATCGTCGTCGCCCATGTAATATATACCGCTCATTTAGCGTTATATAGTGCGCCGGACAAGAACCCACATCCAGCATGGTCATCGCGGCTGCACAGAACCTCGCGAACTGCGGCCGATGCGACCCGTGGCATTTGCACGGCCAGATGGAAACAAACAACTGACGAATAGCGGGTAGTGATCATTGAACAGGCCCTAAACGGAACCGAAAATTCCTTGGTTTTTCATCCATGTCAAACCCTTTTTCTCTAAAACCAAAAAACTCAATGCATCATAACTAGTGCATCATAACTAGTGCATCATAACTACTGACAAAATAACTGTTGTTTTTAGGGCAATAAACCGTGCTGCCTGAATTCGAGCATATACCCTCCTAATTCTGAAGAACTCGTATGGCTATCATCAATTGCAATAAAATAAGCTACAGAATACCGCGCCCTTTAAAAATGCCCGACAACCCGCCCGTCCCTTGCCTCCCTCCCACAAACCCCGTAATCTAAGCTGTCTTTCAGACGCGCAATTTGACAATAAAAACAATGACTATTAACACAACGAGCACCATGACTTCAGACACCGAACAAGCCCGTTTTAATATGATCGAGCAGCAAATCCGCCCGGCGGAGGTGCTCGACCCGCAAGTTCTGGACGTCATTTCCAACACCCCGCGCGAAACGTTTATCACCGCCAACTATCAGGGCTTGGCCTTTTCCGACATCAATATCCCTCTGCCCAATGGCCAGATAATGATGAAACCCATCATGGAAGGACGCCTGTTGCAGGCCCTGAGCGTCCAAGCGACCGATAACATTCTGGAAATCGGTACTGGCAGCGGCTATTTTACCGCACTGCTGGCCAAACTCGGCGCCCAGGTGCAGAGCGTGGATATCGACAATACTTTTATCACTGCCGCGCAGCAGAAACTCGATGCCCAGGGCATCAACAATGTCACCCTGTGTCAGGGTGATGCAGCACAGGGCTGGGATCAAAATGGCCCCTTTGATGTCATCGCCATTACCGGTTCACTGCCAATTCTGCCCGACAGTTACCAACAGCAATTGACCATCGGTGGCCGCATGGTCGCTATCGTTGGCCAATCGCCGGTGATGCAAGTGCTGTTGGTCACTCGGGTTGCCAAGACACAGTGGGCCACCGAATCCCTGTTCGAAACGGACTTCCCAGAGCTCATTAACGCCAAACAACCGCCAGCTTTTGTTTTTTAGCGACGTTCCACGGGCGCACCTTCGGCACCAGCATTCCCGTCAGGCACAGAGCAGGCACAAAAAGGAATACAACATGCGACGCCTCCCTATGCGTTTCACTGCTGTCCCACCCCCAAGCCTGCCCCAACGCCGCGACCGCTCCCGCATGATATTAGTCAGCCTCGGCTTGGCATTGTCGTTCATGACCTCCATCGCCCACAGCGAAACGCTGATGGGTGTTTATAATCTGGCAGTCGGTAGCGACCCGGCAATCCTGCGCGCCCAGTCAAACCATGCCGCCTCGCTGGAGGCTTTGCCCCAAAGCCGCGCCAATTTTCTACCGTCCATCAGCATTTCTGCCAATAAGTCCGAATCCAATCAGGACGTGACCAAGTCTGTATTCCCTAACTCGCTTGGCTCTCGCAGCTTCAGTGATACCAGCTATTCTCTCAACCTGAAGCTACCGCTTTACCGACATTACAATTACGTGACTCGCCGCCTGGCCAAACACACCATCACTCGCGCCGATGCCGAATACGAAGTAGCCCAGCAGGATCTGTTGCTGCGCGTGGCCACGGCCTATTTCGATATCCTCGCCCGTCGCGATGACCTGGAATTTGCCCGCGCCGAAAAAATCGCCATCAAACGCCAACTCGAACAAACCCAGCAGCGCTTTGATGTCGGTCTGGTCGCCATCACTGACGTGCACGAATCCCAGGCCCGTTACGACCTCACTCTGGCCGAAGAAATTCTCGCCACCAACCGCTTCGACAATCGTGTCGAAATGCTGCGCACCCTCACCGGCACCTATCACGATGAACTGGACAAACTAAATGATGACATCACCCTGGTGCGCCCTGACCCGGCAGACATCGAGCAATGGACCCGCACCGCCCTGGCGCAAAACCCCACCCTGCAGGCCGCCCAGGCTGCCGTAGAGGAATCTCGGCAAAATGTGGCCCAACGGCGCAGTGGCCACCACCCAACCCTCGACCTCAACGCCAGCAGTTCCTACAGTGAAAGTGGTGGCATCTTTGCCAGCACCACCGAACGCAACTCCATCGGCCTGAGTTTCAACCTGCCAATTTACGCTGGTGGCCGCACCAGTTCCCAGATCCGTCAAGCACTGCACTATCTCGAATCCGCACGCCAATCACTGGAAGAAGAACGCCGCAACGTCCAACGCCAAGTGCACAACGCTTACCTCGGCGTGCTCTCCGGCATCAGCCGCGTCAAGGCGCTCAAACAGGCACAGCTCTCCAACAACAGCGCACTGCGCGCCGCCAAAGCCGGCTACGATGTGGGCACCCGCACCACCGTCGATGTGCTACTCGCCCGCCGCAACCTGTTTAGCGCCCAGCGCGACTACGCCCAGTCCCGCTACGATTACATTCTGGATACCCTGCGCCTCAAACAGTCCGCAGGTTTGCTGACCGCCGACAGCCTGCAAGCCATCAGTAACTGGCTGCACTAAACCTCCGTTTCATCACTCATTACAAACCCGCAACACTCAATAGCCCCGACGTACCTGCCGCTGCTTGGCCGTGGCATAATTATCGACAAATCCTTACGGTCGCCTTAATACTCTCTCGCGTGAAACAACATTCATCAACACTGACCTCCGGTCATGCCCTGCACCCCCGGTACTGGCCTACCTGGTTAGGACTCATCTGCCTGTGGCTGCTCATCCACTTGCCTTATTCCCTTTTATTGAAGCTCGGCAAACTATTGGGCGCGCTGATGCATCGTTTTTCTCACAAACGACGTCACATCACCCAAACCAATATTGCCCTGGTATTCCCCGAGCTGGACGAAAATGCACGCGCACAGCGTGTCCGACACGTCTTTCGTTCCGTGGGCATTTCATTGCTGGAGACACCGCTGTCATGGTGGGGTAGCGACAAACGACTCGCCAAGCTGTGTCACATCGAGGGACTCGAACACCTGACAGCGGCCCTGGCCGAAAGCAAAGGCGTCATTCTACTCTCCGCCCATTTCACCTGCCTGGAAATCGGCGGCCGCCTGCTGTCACTGCACCAACCCTTTGCAGTAATGTACAAACGGCATCGTAACCCCCTATTCGAGGCTGCAGTAAAACACGGGCGTGAACAGCACTTTCAATCCGCCATCCAGCGCCACGATGTGCGCGGTCTGGTACGCGCGCTCAAACAAAACCAGGCCTGCTGGTACGCGCCGGATCAGGACTTCGGCCCAAAGCACAGTCTGTTCGCCCCCTTCATGGGCATCACCGCCGCGACCCTCGAAGCACCAATGCGGCTGGCGAAAATGTCCGGCGCCAAAATCGTACCCTTTTTCCCCATCCGCCGGGAAGACGGCAACGGCTATCAACTGACCATCCTGCCCGCACTGGACAACTTTCCCAGCGGCAACCAAGCCAGCGACCGGCTCGCCGATGCCACCCGCATCAACGCCATCATCGAAGAACAGATACGCCGCGCGCCCGAGCAATATCTGTGGCTACACCGTCGTTTCAAAACACGCCCGGAGGGCGAACCCGGACTGTACGGCTGGGCCGACAAAAAACGCGTACGGGAAAAAGATGCCCAACGCCGCGTACAACAAGCCGACTCGTGAGCAAGGAACAGCCATGAGCAATCAACAGCCATGAGCAACCCACTATGGCGCTATCGACTGCTGCTGCGTTTATTCTCGCCACTGATCCTCATCTTCAATGCCTGGCAGGCCTTCCGAGCCGGTGAATTACGATTATTCCAACAACGGCTCGGCGTTAATCTGCCGCATCGCAACGACGCCCCGCTGTGGTTGCACGCCGCCTCCGTCGGCGAACTAATCGCCGCCCAACCGTTAATCATGAGCCTAAAACAACGCTTCCCGCATATTCCCATCGTCGTCACCACCATCACCCCCACCGGCGCCCAGCTCGCGCAGCAACGTCTGCCCAGCGACGTGCAACATTTTTATTTACCCATGGATTGGCCCGGCGCCACCGCGCGTTTTCTGCGCGCGGTAAAACCCCGCGCCGCGCTAATCATGGAAACCGAACTGTGGCCCAACCTGTTCATCAACATCGCCCAACACCACATCCCGCTGATCATCGTCAACGGTCGACTATCAGCACGCAGCCGCGACACCGCAGGCTGGATAAAAAGGCTGTATGCCATCACCCTGAAAAATGTCACTGTAATACTGGCGCGTTCAACTGATGATGCAGAAGCCTATATTCAGTTAGGCGCCAGCGCCGAAAAAGTCCGCACCCTCGGCAATATCAAATTCGCCAGCACCCACACCCGCACAGCACAGGCCATCGACCTTGGTCGTCCCTACGTGCTAGCCGCCTCCACCCATGACGATGAAGAAAAACAGGTCGCCCTTCTTTGGCAACAAATGGGGCAACAAACAGAACAAGAAACACAGGGGCGACTACTGGTCATCGCTCCCCGACACCCCAAACGTCTGAGCAGCATTGTCAGTCAACTCACCGCTATTTTTACAAAGGAACAAATCGCCGTCCGCAGCCGCAACGACACCATCACCGCAGACACCCAAATTTATCTCGCTGACACCCTCGGCGAACTGGAGGGTTTTATGGCCGGTGCCGATTGCGTGTTCATGGGCGGTTCACTCATCCCCCACGGTGGGCAAAATATTCTGGAACCGGCACGACTCGGCAAACCTATCGTATTCGGGCCGCACATGAGCAACTTCACCGAAGAAACGCAATTATTATTGCAGGCAAATGGAGCGAAACAGGTCACGGACAGCCAAGCGCTACGCGAAACACTCACTCACTGGCTAAAACATCCTGAAGTCGCCTCGGACTTTGGAAAAAATGCTGCACAGCTGTTGTCAGCTCAAGACACTGTACTGGATGACTATTTGCAGGCTACCACCCGTATTTTCGGGCTAAATCTCAACTAAAAATTAAGCTGTGGCTGTACCACACTGGTAGTGGTTATTGATTTGACGACGAATTCATCGAGAAACATTTTCACCT
The DNA here is from genome assembly GCA_964401355.1 of uncultured Ectothiorhodospiraceae bacterium. GTDB lineage: Bacteria > Pseudomonadota > Gammaproteobacteria > SZUA-152 > SZUA-152 > SZUA-152. Next base: position 38,197 of record CAYNYJ010000011.1, read on the forward strand.
AATCATAAAACTAAACATGAGATACTTTTCGGTATCCCATGCTTAATTCAACTCAAGATAGCGCCTCACCTAAGCCGCTCGTTCCGACACTGAATTCATCAACAGGTAATCAAATGCGGCCAACGATGCCTTAGCACCTTCACCTATGGCAATTACGATTTGCTTGTATGGCACCGTCGTTACATCACCGCAGGCAAAAATTCCCGCCTCGCTGGTGCGCCCTCGCTCATCAATCACAATTTCACCGTATTGACTTAAGTCAATCACTCCTTCCATGAAGCTACTGTTAGGCACTAAGCCAATCTGGACAAAGACACCTTTCAGATTTTTGGTCATCACTTTTTCGGTTTCACGATCTTGATATTCAACGCCAGTCACCTTGCCGCCTTCGGCAATAATCTGTTTGGTGGCAACATTTTTCAAAATGGTGATGTTGTTACGTGCCTCAGCCTGTTTTACCAACACCTGATCCGCCTTCAGCTCTGGTAGAAACTCAAAAACGGTTACCGATTTAACGATGCCAGCAAGATCAAGCGCTGCCTCAACACCTGAATTACCACCGCCAATCACCGCAACATCCTTACCCTTGAAAAAAGGCCCATCACAGTGCGGGCAATAGGCAACACCGTTACCGATATTTTCCTTTTCACCGGGCACGCCTAACTCTCGCCATTTTGCGCCGGTTGCAACTATCAGCGCTCGGGTTTTTATCTTTTCGCCCGATGAGAGGTGAATGGTTTTAACATCACCTTTTTCGACTTTCTCAACGTAAAAGTGCTCCTTGGTGGTGATGTCATATTCATCCATATGTTCCTGCAAGGCACCGGCAAGCTCAGGCCCCGTTGTTTTGGTTACCGAAATCAAGTTCTCAATACCCATGGTATCTTTTACCTGACCGCCAAAACGATCCGCAATCATTGTCACTTTCAAGCCTTTGCGCGCAGCATAAATAGCTGCCGATACACCGGCAGGGCCGCCACCAATCACGGTTACATCCTGCAAAGGCAACTCTTCCTGGTTAGTGCTGCCCGTGATACCCGGATATTTTTGCATCATCTTATCGATCAGCTGTGCTGTATCTACCTTACCGTTTGCAAATACTTCACCATTCAAAAAAACAGTTGGCACACCTTGAATACCATTCTTCTCAATTAACCCAGGGTATATGCCACCATCGATGGTTTCGGCTGTAATGTTCGGATTAATTGTTGCGAACTGATTCACCGCTTGCACGACATCCGGGCAGTTACTGCAGCTCAAGCTCACATACACTTCAAACTTTAATGATTGCCGCACATTGGCAACAATGCTTTTTAAACTCTCATCCAGCTTTAATGCTGTGCCGGATGAATGCAATACCGCCAATACCAATGAAGTAAACTCATGCCCGCTGGGAATACCTGAGAACTGTATACCATTCGGATTTCCATCAACTTCAAGCATGAAGCTAACGGGACTTCTTAAGTATCCTTCAGTGTCACGTTCTTCAACACTGATTCTTTTTGACACTGTTGAAAAATCATTTAGGAAGGCAAGCAATTCAGAACGCTTTTTATGCTCACCTGTTTGTACAACAAACGTAATGTCATTTTGCATATTGGCGGTGTGACCCATAAGTGCTTCTTTAATTTCTCGGGTTAACATGTTTCATCCCTTCCTAAAATATTTTATATGCTTAGGTTCTAATATTGACCAGTGGGCATTAAAATTGCCCACCAGCCTTTATCAAACAAATTACGTGAAAATTACTGCTTATATTTTGCCAACAAGATCCAGGCTCGGCGTTAACGTTTCCTCACCTTCTTCCCAGGCCGCAGGACAAACTTCACCGTCATGATTTGCGACATACTGGGCAGCTTTCACTTTACGCACCATGTCTTTGGCAGAACGCCCAATACCCAAGTCATGAATTTCACACACTTTGATAATGCCATCCGGGTTAACCAGGAAGGTGCCACGTAAAGCAAGCGCCTCTTCCTCAATCATCACGTCAAACCCGCGGGTGATTGCACCCGTTGGATCACCGATCATTGGGTAGTTGATCTTGCCGATCGCATTACTGGTGTCATGCCATGCCTTATGTACAAAGTGCGTATCGGTAGAGACTGAATACACTTCTACACCAAGACCTTGCAGCTCTTCATAAAAGCTTTGCATGTCTTCCAGCTCTGTTGGGCACACAAAGGTGAAATCTGCTGGATAGAATAGAAAAATTGACCATTGGCCTTTCACATCATCAGACGTAATGGTTTTAAACTCACCATTGTGGAAAGCCTCTGCTTTGAACTCAGGGATTGATTTGTTAATCATGGACATTATGAAATTCCTCTTTGTTTAAGTATCAGGGTTTAAATATTTCAGCCGAGGTACGTTTCAGCGCTGGAAAGAAGAATAGGGGCTTTGAATGATCCAGTAAATCGACTAATATAGATGATATCGTTCAATTAATTAGAACGCACATTTAGGCTACCTATCGCATGATCTCACTCAAGCAAATCACCTATATTCTGGCGGTCGAGAAGACACTGCATTTCAAAAAGGCCGCCGAGTTTTGCTCTGTCTCGCAGTCAGCACTCAGCACAGCCATCACGGAAATGGAAAAACAGTTGGGATTTCAAGTGTTTGAGCGTGACAACAAAAAGGTATTGGTCACTCAGGTTGGCGCCCAATGCCTGGAGAAAGCACGCAGCATAAAACTCCAGATGGATGACTTATACCAGCTCGGCCAGGCGCTGCACCCTCCCTTAAGCCACCCCATGTCCATCGGCACTATCCCCACCATTGGCCCTTACCTATTACCGCGCGTGTTACCCGGGGTGCGTCAGCAATACCCTGATTTCCAATTGCGTATCATTGAAGATCAATCCCATATCCTGGTGAATAAAGTGAAAACCGGTGAGCTGGATACCGCTATTCTGGCACTGCCTTTTGATATTGAAGGTTTGCTCTCCTTTGAGTTTTGGGAAGAGGACTTTTACTCGATTACCCATAGCGATGACCCGCTCGCACAACAAACGGAGATTACCAGCGCTGAATTAAAACAATCTCGCCTTATGCTGCTAAAAGACGGGCACTGCTTAAAAGAACATGCATTAGCGGCCTGCAGGCTACCTTTCAACGAAACCGATACCTCGCTTGCCTCCACCAGCCTGAACATGCTGGTACAAATGGTAGCCGGACGTATGGGCACTACCCTGGTTCCGGCGATGGCGCTGGAACAATTGCTATCCGGTAACAGGGAACTAAAAGCAGCCCACTTGAATGAGCCGGGGCCACACAGAAAAATAGCCTTTATTACGCGACCCAACTACCCGGGCGTAAAAAACATTGAATTACTAATACGCGTATTTCGACAGAAACTAAAATCAGACTGAAACCTCATATCTTTGATTTTTTGGCACACTCGCTTATAGGCCGTACTCTTCACTCAAGCCGCTAACACATAGCTTCACAACACTTTGGCGGCTAGTGATCGAGGGCTTTTGAATGACAGCTTAAGTGGGTGCCCTGGTTGAATGAGTGCTTAAAATACCAAGATCCGCCATCAAACACCCACACCAAACACTGTAATGAATGTCAGCCCACCCAGCCTGCCATCAACTGCTGCCAGTCCGCGTCCTCAAAATAAAACGACCCATGCAAGCCAGACAATTTATCCAGCGAACGCCGCAACCGTTTCAGGTTGGCCATTTGCCAATCTCGGGACACGGGGCGAATGTCGCCTTTGTCAAAATCGATCAACCACACTTCATCACCCGGCCCCGACAATGAACCTTCAGCACTCAACAAAATGTTGTGCGCATTAAGATCCGCGTGATACACACCGGCCGCGTGAAAACGCCGTATGCACTGGCCGATGGACCGCCACTGCATTTCAGGCAACGGCCCAGTTTCCAGTGCCTGACACAATGACCGGGTATCCTTCAAACGAAGCATAATCAAATCGGCCCGATAAAACGGCCCGCGAGTGATCACCCGCGCCGCAACAGGACGCGGCACTGGCAGCCCCCGCTCACTCAAATTCGCCAGCAAGTGCCATTCCTGCCAGGCTCGGGTCTTCGGCAGGCTCGTCCGCCAATAACGATCCCCCATCAACCACGCCACCCCGCCGCCGCGGCGATAATGCCGCAGCACACAATCCTGGCCAGCGATCTCCACGAAGTGGGTGGTACCCCGCCCCTGCGCAGTGCCGCGCAACAAGCCGTCACGCGCCAGCGCCTCGGCATCAAAATATTGCCTGTCGATACCGGTTAATTGATCGGCATCGTAAAGAACGTGCTGCGCGCCATCGTGCTTTTCGGTAGGATTCATACGTTCGGTTTAACGCTCGCTTTACAATCTTTCATTAAAAATTTACTTTAAAATAAGACATCATCAAAAAGAAGACTGCTGTTAACTGCCATGCCCTCTCGTTCACTGCCTTTTACTAACGCACCCAAAAGTCTGTGCATTCTGCGGCTGTCTGCGGTGGGCGATATCTGCCACACCGTGCCGGTGGTGCGCAGCATTCAACGCCAATGGCCGGAAACCCGCATCACCTGGATTATCGGCAAACTCGAAGCCAGCCTGATCGGCGACCTGCCCGACGTCGAGTTTATCATCTTTGACAAAGGCCGCGGCTGGCGGGCCTATCGTGATTTGCGGGAGCAACTAAACAGCCAACGCTTCGATGCTCTGCTGCACATGCAAATTTCAATTCGTTCCAGCCTCGCCAGCCTGCTGATTCCTGCGGACATCAAACTCGGCTTCGACAAGGCCCGCGCCAAAGACTATCAGTGGTTATTCACCAACGTGCGCATCCCCGCTCAGCCACGACAGCATGTGATGGACGGGCTGCTCAATTTCGCAACGACGATTGGCATCACCGACATCGAGCCGCACTGGGATATTCCCATTCCCGCCGAGGCACAGGACTTCGTCACGCAACAGTTGCCCAGCGACAAACCGCTGCTGGTCATCAGCCCTTGTTCCAGCAACCGCGCCCGCAACTGGCGCAACTGGAGCGCCGAAGGCTACGCGCAAATCGCCGATTACGCGGCAGAGCAACACGGCATGCAAGTGGTGCTCACCGGCGGCCCCAGTGCGCTGGAAAAAGATTACGGCGAACAGATCAGCGCACTGGCCAAACACACGCCCATCAACCTCATCAGCCAGACTAACCTGAAACAGCTACTCGCCATTATTCAGCGCGCCGCGGTCATCATCACCCCCGACTCCGGCCCCGCGCACATGGCGACCACCGTAGGCACCCCGGTAATCGGGCTGTACGTCACCTCCAACCCGCAGCGCAGCGGGCCGTATTTGGGTCAGCAATGGGTGGTGGACAAGTACCCCGAGGCCTTGCAGGCAGAGTTGGGTAAAACCGTCGAGGAAATTTCGTGGGGACAACGGGTGCGCAGCGCGAAGGCAATGGGGAGAATTTCAGTAGCCGACGTCACGGACAAACTGGATGAGGCATTAGGGGCTAAGACGTAGGGTGGGCACGGTTTATGTGCCCACGCGAAAACTCGGTGGCATTTAGGATATAAACATCGATATCATTCTCCCGTCAGAGCCTGCCCCGCGAAGCGCTTTGGGTATTCCAGCGCATACCCTCTGGGGCACAAGGGCCGGGAATCCAGTGATTCCAACGACTTGCTGGATACCGGGTCAAGCCCGGCATGACGAACTGGAATCAATGGGCACAGCACTGATATGAGACAAAACCATGAACATAATGGAAATCAACGGTTACAAAGCAAAAATTGAATACGACCCCGAACTTGATATGTTTCGAGGAGAAATTCTCGGACTCAATGGCAGCGCCGATTTTTATGGGAAAACACCCGCCAGCCTGAGAAAAGAATGCAAAAATTCATTAAAAGTATTTCTTAAGGTTTGTGAAGAAAAAAGCATCGAACCCACCAAGAATTATTCCGGGAAATTTAACCTCAGAATCTCTTCCAGACTGCATCGTGAAATAGCCGCACATACCACCGCTGCGGATAAAAGTATTAATGAATGGGTGTCGGAGGTTCTTAAGCGTTCTGTGAATGAATAATAACAAAGGTGCTAACTGCTTGCGTGTGGGCGCTACAGAACGTGCCGCCCTACAAACTTGCCCGTTAATCGTTAAACAACGCCGTTTCAATCAACGCACAGAGAATATGGCCGATAGTGATGTGCGCTTCCTGAATGCGCGCAGTGTTCGTCGAGGGCATTTTCAGGCACACATCGCACAGGGCTTCGAGCTTGCCGCCGGATGCGCCGGTCATGCCAATAATCGTCAAGCCCTTTTTACGCGCGACCTTCGCCGCGTTGACGACGTTGACAGAATTACCCGAGGTGGAAAGCCCGATAAACAAATCGCCCTTTTCGCCAAAGGCCTCTAGCTGCCGACTGAACACCGCTTCGTAGCCGTAGTCATTGGAGATGGCGGTGAGCTGCGAGGCATTGGTGGTGAGCGCGATAGCGGGCAATCCGCGACGATCAATCTCGAAACGCCCCACTAATTCGGCGGCAATATGTTGTGCATCGGAAGCACTGCCGCCGTTACCGGCTAACAGCAATTTGTTTCCCGAACGCAAAGTATCGACGCAGCGCTGCGCGACTTCGGCGATGGATGCCAACATCACCGGGTCTGCCAACAGGGCCTGCTTGACGGCAATGGAATCCTGCAACAGTTTGGCGATAGTTTCATTGTTACTTTCAATCGTGTTCACATTTACTCCCCCCGCCGAATGCGCTCGATAATATCGCTGCTGGAATAGCCAGGCGCAAAACCCAGCACTTTCACTTCGCCGCCATTGTCTACCACGCAATCATGACCGGCGATCTCTTCAGGCCGATAGTCACCGCCCTTCACCAGCACATTGGGCGTGATATGACACAGCAGGCGTTTTGGCGTGTCTTCAGAAAACGGCACCACCCAATCCACACAGGACAGCGCCGCCAGCATATGCATGCGGTCTTCCAGTTTATTAATGGGGCGATACTCGCCCTTGAGACGCGACACAGAATCGTCGTCGTTCACGGCGACGATCAAATGGTCGCCCAGCATAGCCGCTTCTTCCAGATAGGTAATATGACCGGGATGCAGCAGATCAAAACAGCCGTTGGTCATCACCACGGTTTCTCCCCGGTGGCGTGCCTCGGCGACAAAATCCAGCAGATCAGCTTCACTGGTAACGCCGCGCTGCACGCTGTGTTGTTCGCTTAAAGCGGTCTCCAGCTCGTGCGCAGACACCGTCGCCGCTCCCAGTTTTCCCACCACTACACCGGCGGCGGCATTGGCCAGGGTCGCGGCCGTGGCCAGTGACTCACCAGCGGCCAGCACCGCAGCGAATACGCCGATCACCGTATCACCCGCGCCGGTAACATCGAACACCTCACGCGCCCGTGTTGGCAAATGCAACGGTGCCTCGTCGCGCACCAGCAGGGTCATGCCGCGCTCGCTACGGGTAATCAGCAGGGCCTCTAATTCCAGTTTAGCGCGCAGCGCCTCACCCTTGGCGACCAACTCATCGTCATCGGCACAGTGGCCGACCACCGCTTCAAATTCGCCAAGATTGGGAGTGAGCAGGGTGGCCCCTTTGTATTTCGCAAAATCATCGCCTTTCGGATCCACCAGCACCGGCAACTTGGCGACACGCGCGGCCTGAATGATTTCATGCACCGCGTTGAGGGAACCCTTGTCGTAATCGGAGAGCACCAACACGTCGATACCCTCAAACCCGGCCACGGTTTGCTCGGCCAGCTCGGTGGCCCCAGCGGCCTGTGAACGATCTTCAAAGTCGAGCCGGATCAGTTGCTGGTGACGGCTGAGCACGCGCAATTTGGTGATGGTGGTGCAGTCGTCCCGACGCAATAGCTGGCTGCGAATGTCGCTGTCTGTCAGCAGCGTGTCCAGCGTCTGCGCCGCCTCGTCTTTGCCGACGATGCCACTCAGCAACACCTGCGCCCCCAGCGCGGCGATATTCAGCGCCACATTGGCGGCCCCGCCAACGCGTTCGTCACATTGTTCCACCTTCACCACCGGCACCGGTGCCTCCGGCGAGATGCGCGAGGTAGCGCCGCTCCAGTAACGATCGAGCATAACATCACCCACCACCAGCAGGCGGGCCGAGCAAAATTCAGGCAGCAAGGATTTCATAGATAAAATTTGTCGCAATACTCGCAAATAGAGAATGTCGCTATGATACTGGGCCGCCGGCCCGAACTCAATTTAGCAACCGATGTGACTCACCGCCAAAAGGCCAGAAAATTGCGCCAAATCCTGAGTATAATGACGACACATTTGGCGACGCACTCAACAATACCGAGTATTTCCCCCAACCACGAACACACCGGTCATTCTGCATGGTTCTCTCCTATTACATCATCAAACCACCCTATACCCTGTGGTGGCGCATTAAACGTCTACTGGACAGAACTGAAGGTGTCGTGCTGTATTGTGCCAATACGCTGGATTACCAAATTTTTTCACCCATCCAAAAATATCTGAAACCCCTACCGGTAGTGGCCAAGGATCGCAAGGCGCAACAGGCCTTGCGTGCCATCGGCGTGGCATCCACCCGTCTTCCCAGTTTCCCTGACGGAGTGATCATGTGCCGTCAAGCGGCCTATCGATTCCCGGCCGATGGCATCAAAAAAATCGGGGTCAGCCACGGCGCCTATAATTTCAAACCTTTCGCCAGCGCCGAAAGCCACAACCTGCTAAATCGCTATTTCATGACCAGTAGCACCGATGTCGAAAATGCCCGCAAAGCTGGCATTCGTAGCGCCTTCGCGGTGGGCTACCCCAAACTCGACCCGGCCTTCGACGGCACTTACGATGCCCGTTTTCATGAGCAATTTCGCAAAAAAATTGGCCTCGACAACAACAAAAAAACACTATTGTTCACCGCCACCTGGGATAAATCCGGGCAGTCCGCTATTGACCAGTGGGCCGACAAACTGATCGACTTCACGTCACGTTATAACGTCATAGTTACCGTACACCCCTGGACCTCGGCACATTTTATTGAGCAGATTCGCACCACCTCGGGGGTGCTGTTCATCGACACCTTCGACGTGATTCCCTACATCATGCAGGCCAATGTGTGCATCGGCGACACCAGCTCCATCCTCGGCGAGTGTTGCGCGCTGGACAAACCCATGGTCACGTTCAAGGTACCGGAGAACAAACGCACCGTAGCCCATGTGCACGAGATGATCCGCGACTTCAGCCTGCAAATTGAGAGCTTCACACAACTGGATAATGCCATCGAAGACTGCCTCGCCGAACCCAAGGCCAGACAGGCCCAACGCGCCAAGGCCAATCGCATCATGTTTGATAACCTGGACGGCCTCGCAGGCAAACGCGCCGCCGACGAAATTATTAAATTGTTTCCGCAGCTACAAAAAGACAACACCTGATGCGTTATCTGTTTTTCATCAGCAAACTTTATGGCTACTCCATCGTACGCCCTCTGCAAGAGGCCATTCGCGCCCGTGGCGACGAAGTTGCGTGGTTCGTTCACGGTGTCAGCGACACCTATCTGCACGATGATGAACGACAGTTTAAAACCACTGCTGAAGTAATGGACTACCAACCCAACGCCGTGTTCGCCGCCAGCAACTGGGTGCCGTCTTTTTTTCCCGGCGCCAAGATTCAGTTATTCCACGGTTTCAACGCCGAAAAACGTGATGATCAAGTGGGTCATTTTCGTATTCGCGGCGACTTTGATCTGTACTGCACCCAGGGCCCCAGCACCACACCCAGGTTTCAAAAACTGGCACAGCAACACGGCTATTTTCGTGCCTCAGAAACCGGTTGGACAAAAGTCGATCCGTTGTTTCAACAAAACCATCAAGCAGATTTACGTGAACAGCTGGGCATCGACAAGCCCATTGTGCTTTACACCTCTACGTTCAGTCACCGTCTCACTGCCGCACCACGTTTGCACGCCAGCATTGCACAATTGGCTAAAACAGGCCGCTGGCACTGGCTGGTAAATCTGCACCCAAAAATGGATGCGGCCACTGTCGATAACTACAAAACATTAAACGGACCCAATCTTACTTTCATCGAGACCGACAATATTATTCCACTATTCAAAGCCGCCGAGGTGATGGTGTCTGACACCTCCTCGGTGGTATTTGAATTCATGTTGCAAGACAAACCAGTCGTCACCTGTCGCCACCGCAACCCGGGGGCGCATCTTATTAATATTCAGGAAACGCACGAACTGGAGGATGCCATCGAAACCGCGCTCACCCATCCAGCGGAATTAATGAAAGAAGTGCGTAAATATGCCGACTGGCTACATCCCTATCGCGATGGAAAGTCCAGTGAACGGGTACTGGATGCCACCGAGGAGTTCCTGGCCAACAATTACGGCAAACTCAAACCAAAACCTCTGAATCTGGGACGACGAATCTCTACGCGAAAAAAATTGAGGTATTGGGGATGGTAAGGCAACCACCATCACACGCGCTTAGCCGCGCCCTATTAACTGTTTTCTATACTGACAGAAAACGTTCCATATCAAAATAAGATCTACTGCATCAGCCTTACGCGGACTTCTGATTATCCGTGCTGATCCAGTTACAGTAGCCCAGCCTAAAGACCTTTTTATCGCCGCCGTCGATTGCCTGACGGGCTTTCCTGAAGTGATCAATGCCGCTTGTTATGCGGGTTTATACATCTAACATTTGAGTTAAAAGGTTTTTTAAAAGAGAAACGAGAGCGCCATTTTTAAAAAATCCGTTTTGAACGATTTTCTAGATATTTTTAAGTACAATAATTAATCCAAATGTGCATGGTAAAAATAGTACTAGTCCCACGACAACACTAACCCAAACGCTTTTTTTAATTTTTTACCCGCGATTCGACAGACCCAAAATGCGGACAGATATAGAAGCGCTAAAATTACAAGTGCCACACCATAAATGGGTGATTTATCCCCGCCAGGCATATCAATTTTGTCCTGATAAATAAGAATAAAAATTGCAACTCCTAATATCAGAGGCCCAAAACTTATACTTAAAATCTTCAGGTTCATATATCTAACAACCAAACTGTGCGGCACACGCGGAACGCTAGCGTAGCGTGTGTCCGAACCAGTGCCTTGACGTTGTTTGTTGTTGTTTTGATGAGTATAAATTTAACTGAGCTTTTAATCAGAGGCAAGTAAGAAAATATTTGAGGATCGATTTTCTTTGAATTTATATCCGTTTTTGAAGCACCTAAAAATGTAATGTTCAATTCTTACTACGCACCCAAGAAAAGGCAAGACCGGACGCCTATGTCATTGAGCAAAGTACAGTGAGATAATCAGTGGTAGATTCAGACAGAGAAAAGCGAAAGTGATGGTCATTAACAGCATTCAATACAGTATGAAACAGAGCATAGTGGCTCTTTTGGCACTTCTGACGGCTCCAGTCCAGCTGCTGGCTGAAAGCAAATTCCTATCCTTAACTGCGGTCTCCCCGGGGATCGCGACAGCCTTGAACAGTTCGCGGAGTCGCTGGCAACGGCTGGATACCCTGGTCGCCATCCCTAGGAAGGAGTCCCCATCATGCAGCTGATCGGTCGCTACCGCAATGCCGGCTACGAGGCTGTTGCTGATGGCGTCATGGACTTCTTTGAGCGGCGCAAGGACCTGCAGCGGCCGGGCGTGGCCTTCGGTGCAGAAGGCAGCGATGCGAAACCCGCCAAGGTCTCGACGGACATCAGCCTCGTGGCACTCAACCGTTCTGATAGTGAGGAATTCGCTCTTGCAGATCTGATCGTGCGGGGTGTCTCAGCAGGTCTGCAGCACTACCTGCAGCAGCGGCCTCTGTTCTGCCAGGTCTGCCCGGACCAGGAGTTGTTTGTGATGCCGTTGTTCAACCTGCAACGTTACGCTCCCGGCGAAGGCTTCCGGCAGTGGCACTGCGACTGGACGATTAGCGACGAAGCCACCGAGCCAGTGCACCGCGTGCTGGCCTGGATCCTCTACTGCAACTCTGTGGAGGAGGCCGGCACGGAATTCCACTGGCAGAAATATCACGAGGTGGCGGAGCGGGGCAAGCTGGTGATCTTTCCGGCCTCTCCCTCTCACATCCATCGTGGCCGGGTGAATAACGAGCTCAGCAAAACGATCGCCACTGGCTGGATCAATGCTGGGTCGCGTGAGGGTTTCTTAAAGCGTCTGGCTGGCTCCTGAGGTAAAGGTGCCGGAGGAATTATTTTTTAACTGCTATACCCCTGTAACGTTGCCCAGAAAAAGCAGCATCACCGCTACAAAAGGTACAAAAGGTACAAAAGGTACAAAAGGTACAAAAGAGGTCAGACTGAACCTCCCTCATAAGGCAAGAACTATTTGTACGACGCGTCGACTGAAAAGAAAACCCTAGGCTGCTACTAGATTACCAACACGATGAAAGTAAAGCGCCAGCTTTAAGGCCATACTCTGAATATTTTTAGTGGTTAGTTGAGAAGTTTTATTTTCTACTAGCAATTGGTAGCTCTGTTTTCTTACGCTAAAACACTTAGAAAAATCAACGATGGCACCATTCTGGAATTCAAATCGCTGATTAGGTGAGAGATAAAAATACTTTAGAAAACTAGCGTTCGGATTTGACTGGTCAACCAAATTACTCTCAATAAGCTCTTCTATACGAGATTTATTAGTTGCGGTATTTATATCGCGCAGCGGCGCTAAAATAATGCTGGTCACTTTCACTGCATTCTCTAACGCGACTTCGCAACTGTGCGACAACACCATGACATCTCCATATTTAGGCTTTGTTGGCACCATCCAGCTTGCTTTCTCATCAGGATTTCCCGCTGTCGACGAGTAATGAATGCCATTTAGGTTAATAGCACCGAGCAAATGAACGCTCGAAACTATATCTCCTTGCCTCAGAGTTTTTCTCTCAACGCCTTCTTCTTCCAAATACACGTTAGTCTTCCCAATAATCTGCAAACTCTATGGTGCCTGATAAGTCAGATATATCTCGATGCATTGTAATCTTTTCAATTTCTTCACTTGTAACCGGATCTGGGCGAAGCTCTGATATATATATGGCATCAAACGGATCATCAGTATTTCCTAAACTTTGGAATCGATCCTTTATATATGCATCCAGAACCAGCCCATCTAAGATGCTTTTTAGGTGTGCTTCCACGAATTGCCCAGAAAGAAAGGCATTCCAAGAATAGCCAGGCTCAGAATCAGATCCGAGCTCACGCTGATTTCTGCGTATTGGAACGACAACACTTCGAGTTTCGTCAATACTCGTTTGTTTTCTGGCAGGCTGATTCATTCTAGTACTCCTTTAAGACCCGTATCGGTCGGCAATGAGTTTACCAGTGCTATTTGCTTTTTAAGTATTAACTGAATATCACTTAATGCGTCTTCAGAATTATTACTAGGCTTATTATTAACATCGACAAGAACTTCTACTCCGCACTCTGCAAGCGGAAAATCCTCCGGATTTAGCATAACCACCCCTCCCTCTGGAGGTGCTTGCGTAGGAACAATAATGTTTCTTTTTTCATATCCTTTGATTGTATATGTCACAAAGAAACCATCATTCTCAAATCCATATTGCAACTCAAACGAACTAAGCTCTCTATCCCCTCTCTTCATTTTGATCAGCCGATCAAAAACGGGGGCAATTACTTGCCTAGACGATTTAATATTGTCGCTGCTACTAGGAAATTCTAGATCAACAATCAGTCCGGACCATTTATATCCGGGCAAGACACCCAATAACTCTTCTAAGATTGTTGTAGTCCTCTGTTCAGCAAATCTTGCGCTTTCATGGATATCATTTGCAACATGGGGAGGCGGGGAAGTAGTGATCTGAACACGATCCAAACTAAGATTTAGTATTGCGTCATCCATTTTTAGTACCACCCTCGGAAGTGAGGGTGGTGCAGCATCGGGGGTATTAACTGTTATTAGTCTTCCGCCAAGTTTATTGTTTATCGCCTTAAGTGCGGGGCCACACGTCAGAACGACTGACGGGTCGATTTCAAACGCCATAACCACTTGAAAATTATCTATTTTCACTCGAATCCCATTCTATCCGGTTTTACTACTCAATTAGTATAATCGTTATATCTACGACAATGTTGAATTTCTTTAATTCCATCGCCTAAACAGTAATTCTACCCCGAAGTGGGGTAAGCCTCGCCCTAAGATTTCGTGAATTACATGGATGTTCGATTGCTGATTTCCGCAGGATATTAAGCAGGCAAATATGACAGTTTGGGGTATCTCACGCTAGGCTCTTTACCCCGTGCGTGTTGTGTTGTCTAATCTTTTCGTTTTCTCAACACTCACCACCCTCCCACAGCGGATATTTAAGCATGATGCCCGCGAACAAATCGGACACTAAAAAATCCTCCAGCCACACCTGTAACTTTCTGTACACTGTTTCACTGCTGTCCCGTTAACGAGTAAGTAAAGAGGCCTGATTCACCCATGATTT
>CAYNYJ010000012.1:0-52227 GCA_964401355.1 uncultured Ectothiorhodospiraceae bacterium
GACGGTGGATTTAAGTAACATGAGTAGTATTCATTATTAGTGACTTGTTAGTAATAGACTGATTTTAATATAAACAATGGATACACAAACTTCATAAAAATATATTTTTCCATACTTATTTTCGACCCAACTCGGGAAACCTTTAGAAATAAAAAGTGTATAAAAATGATGAAAAACTGGAAATTTCAATAGGTTTTTTTAAGATGCAACAAGCCACCCGCACGCTGCATCTCCAGCTGCCCCAAAAAACTCATACCCAGTAACACCTGTATAGGAAAACGACCATCCATAACCACCGCAACAACATTTTTCAGAGTAATTTCACCCACGGACACCCTGTCCAAGCTCACTCGATACGCTCGGGTAATACCGGAAGCCGTCCCCACAAAAATCGATTCACCCACCACCCGGAAATCGATGGCCAGTCGTGTTGCCTGCTGCGCATTCATGGCAATCGTCGTCGCCCCGGTGTCCACCAGAAAAGTCACAGGCAAACCATTAATACTGCCAACCGTGCTATACATGCCACGTTTGTCACGAGCAATGATCACTTCTACAAATTCACGTTTCTTGTAAGGGCCGGTTACTGCATGATTGTCCCCCAAGCGCAAACGCCGATGTTGTCCATCAACATCAATGTCAACAAATTCCTCCGCGATGCGTAACACCCGCAGCCCTGATTTTTGTGCCTGCCCGGTGGACAACATGAAGCGCTCGCCATCCACCAGCAGCAGCACCTTGGTGCCTAAAATACCTTGTAAGATGACCTGGCGTGTCGATTCCCGCTCGCCATCCGGCACGGCAACACTCTCAGCGGCAAAGGCTGATAACATGCACAGCACATATATTTTTAACCATTGAGTCGGTAACACAGTTCTCATCATGAAACCCGTAAGAATATTTCGTCACATTGCCTGCGAAGGGCCCGGCTATTTTGCCGACATTCTCAAAAACTATAACATCCCTTTCGAACTGGTGTGCATCGACGCAGGGGAATCACCACCACCGCAAATTGATGATGTCAGTGCACTGGTCTTCATGGGCGGCTCCATGAGTGTCAACGACGATCTGGGCTGGGTTTCACAGGAGCTGACACTCATCAAAAAAGCCGTCACAGCCGATCTCCCCGTGTTAGGTCATTGCCTGGGGGGACAACTCATCAGCAAAGCACTGGGCGGTATCATTAGCCCTAGCCCGGTCAAAGAAATCGGCTGGCTGGCCCTGCAGAAAATGGATAATAAACCGGCCGCTGACTGGCTACAAAATGTCGAAGATGATTGTCTGGCTTTCCACTGGCATGGCGAAACATTCTCGATACCGACAATGGCGACTCCCATTCTCAAGAGTCAGCATTGTGATCATCAAGGCTTTGTTATCGGCAACACCCTAGCCTTGCAATGCCATGTTGAGATGACGAGCGAAATGGTCAATGACTGGGCCAGTCGATACAAAAAGGAACTCGCCGAACCCAGCGACACGGTGCAATCACCGGAAACCATAACCGACGACTTGGAACACAAAATACAACAATTGCAAGTAACTGCGGATGCTTTATATCACCGATGGCTACGGCCGATTCTGGGCGATTAGTGGTTAGTGGGGGGAGTAATGATATTTGGGAACAGTGCCAAGCAGAAGTTTTCACCCAGTCTGGCCGAGCACTGGCAAAGTAGCAGGCGTTGGCCGCCGCAGTTCGATTCTATTTTTGGGCGGTAACGGGCCGACTAAAGGAAATACGAGCTTCATTTTTTCCCACAGACTCGTTAATAGTGTGACTAACCACCACATCGACAACGGCCTGTTTTGAGGCAGACGTAGATGCCTGTGTCGTCACCGCCATTGTCAACACAACGCCAAGGGCAACCACCAACATCAACACCGTCATTGGATCAAGATTAAATAATTTCATGTTTACAAACTCCGACCTTCTCAACTGTTCTCACTTATCTCCCATTCATAGCGTCAAACTGAAGCGCCTTCTTTAGCTGCCCAGTCCTACACAAAACGGCAGGATACAGAATGAGTGTCGTTCAACAGAAGGAAAGTCATTGAGACCTGTGACTCACACACTCTGTGATGCGCATCACAGAGTGTGGTTTTATTCCCTGACAACATCGAAAATCAGCGGTTTTTCTATTTTGGCCCCTCTAATTCTATCCCCCCCACTGCCGGGATACGATAAAACCCCGCGACACCTCGACCCAGCCCGCAGAACCCAGGCACATCTCTGCCAGCAGTAAAGACGCATTCCCAAGGTCAAAATGCCGTTCACAGAATGCGGCCATTGCAACCTCATCCAACAGCTCGCTGCAATCTTCCGCACACCAGGCTGCGGACAGCCAACGCAGCTTCGGCAACACCAACCACTGCGAATGAGTGCTTCGTTTTGGCAACGCCGTTTCGCCATACCGCAGCCACCAACCTCGCAAATGGCGGGACGATAATCTGAGGGAGACAACAGACGGGGTAAGGCGCTCCCCATCCGTCACGCAATCACTCCAATCCGGCGGATAAAACAGGTAACCTTTAATCAATGCCGCAGAACGTATTTGTGGCAATGCAAACTGCGTCACCACGCTTTTCCCTTCCACGGTTTCCGCAAGCTTGAGCTGGTGTTCAAAGAGTCGTGCCAGTTTAATATCCAGCCGATCCTGCCCCGCGGGCCCCATCCAATGCACCGTCCCGTTTTTATTTTCATGGCGCAGATAAAATTTAACCGTGGCCTCCCAATGCTGCAATGCGGTTTGCTGCTGTGGTAGCGCGAACAGAAAGTCGAATTCACCCAGAGTTCTGCGACCCGTTCCTTGCAGCTCCTGATAAACCGGCACGTTTCTTTGAAAGGGATGTGACTGCAAAATATGTTCAAACCAGAAAGCCAGCAATGCCTCAAAATAAAACCCCAGGCGATGGCTTTTCAACGGTGCTAAAAAGTCGAGCAGCACTTGAGGATTTTCATCCAGCTGCTGTAATTGTACGACATGGCTTGCATAGGCCTGCTGACACCACTCGTCAGAAACCAATTGTTCAGAAAGCCTTCCTTTCGAAACCTTTCCATTAAAAACCTTTCCATTAAAAACCCTTCCTTTAAAAACCCTTCCTTTAAAAACCAAAGCCCCATCCTCTGCCGGCGCGGCCATTAAACCGGGGCTTGCCATCACCCAGGCAAGGTCACGCACCACGGCCTGGCGGAACGGGTTTATTTCAAGCTCGTTCATGGGTTCATTTATCGCCAGACAACTTTAGCCCCAACATCAAATCCATCACATTGGTGCCAGTGGGCCCGGTGCGAATCAAGTCATTGCTGGCCGCCAGAAAATGCCCCGCATCGGCCTGATGCAGTGTTTGAGAGGCATCAAATCCGCACTGCTCACCGCGTTCAATGGTCGCCGCATCGACCAGGGCACCGGCGTCCTGCGTCGGACCATCCGTGCCATCGGTGCCCGCCGCCAAAAAATAATGCTGCCGCTGTCCCGCCAGCACCGTCGCCGCGGCCAGCGCCAGGTGTTGATTGCGTCCCCCGCGACCCGCTTGGGCGGGAAGCTTCACCGTCGTTTCCCCACCCCAAATATGCACCACAGATTCTCTCCCCACGGGGGAGTCACACAACTGCTGCGCCAACTGTTGTCCCCGGGTCTGTGCATCCCCCGTCACCATTTCATCGTGTTGAATCACCGCATAGCCCAAAGTACGCGCGGCATTGGCCGCTGCCTGTTTGGCCTCTGCGAGGCTGGCAATAATCCGGGCCGTGATAGATTCAAAACACACGTCATCCGAATCCGGCGCAGGGGGCGCGGTCGGCAGCCGTGTTATCCATGATGGCCATTCGTGGCTACTCATTACAGTGTTCTGTTTTAGCATCTGTTTTTTATCGGAACAGCACTGACTGGGATCAGCAAACAACAATCCCGAACCAATGATGTGAGGGTAATCACCCGGCACGTCGGACATCATCAAACACTGCGTCTGCCGACCCTTCAAAAACCTCGCCAGACGACCGCCTTTAATGCATGAAAAAGTCGCCCGCAGCCGATTCATTTTTTTGATATCCCAGCCACTGGACAGCAACCAGTCATTCAAGCGCTGCAAATCTTCCAGCCGCATCCCCTGCGGTAATACTTCGACCAGGGAAGACGCGCCCCCCGAAATCAGAAACACGAAACGCGTCTGTGCCGTTTGGCGGTTTAAAAACGACAACAAATGCTGCCCCGCCCGCAGACTGCGGTCATCCGGCAACGGGTGGCCCGCCGCCATCAGCACAATATTGTGGTCGGCAAAGCGTGCATCCGTCGCGTGCCCCTGTTTGCTAATCACCAACCCTGCACAAAGATGTTCACCAAGCACCGCCACCGCACCCTGCATCATGCTGGCCGCAGCTTTGCCAATAGCGATCACCGCTACCGGAGCGCTCGATGTTCCGCTGGACGACAGCCTCTCAGCCCAGGCCATCTCTGCCAGTACTTTTTGTGTGCGCGCCTCACCCTGCACTGCATCCAATGCAGCGTGATAAATCGTCAACAGGTGTTCGCGGGCCAATGTCATCGATACCGTTCCAGCCTTGAGGAAATACCCACGTATTGCTGAATGCTGGCAGTCTGGGTATCCTGAATTCAGTTCTCCGTGATTCTATCTCAATAACAAACCAATAAAGATGATTCTGCCATGGACTGCAAAAAATGCGATTTTGAAAACCCTGACAACATGCGTTTTTGCGGACAATGCGCCGCACCACTCAACATCGCCTGCCCCAGTTGCCGTTTTGAAAATCCGTTTGACTTTGAGTTTTGCGGGCAATGTGCAACCTACCTGACAAAACCGTCACCCGTCGTCTCCGGCACACCGCCCACCGCTGCCCATCCGTCCCCCCAACCGAAAGAGCCCTCACGGAGCCCGCCCAGCTCCCAAGCCAACGAACGCAGATTCAAATCATCCACGACCAAACCAAAAGCGGCCGAACGCCGCCAGCTCACCGTGCTGTTTTGCGACATGGTCGGTTCCTCCGCGCTATCGGCACGCATCGATCCTGAAGAACTGCGTGACATCATGAGCGATTACCGCAGCATCTGTAGCGAGGTCGTCGATCGCTACGATGGCCATGTCGCTCAATATCTCGGCGATGGTGTGCTGGTCTATTTTGGCTTTCCCCGCGCGCACGAAGATGATGCCCGACGCGCCGCACATGCCGCACTGGAAATCGTCAAACGTATCCCGCAACAACGCTACCCGGTACAACAGGGGGATGATATCCAGTTGGCCGTACGTGTCGGCGTGCACACGGGGCTGGTGGTGGTGGGTGAAATTGGTGGCGGCGACAAACGCTCAATGGCACTGGGAGAGACACCGAATATCGCCGCCCGAATCCAGGATCATGCCGACCAGAATACCGTCATTATCAGTGAAGACACCCTGCATCTTCTGGGTGACCGTTTTGATTGTGAATCGCTCGGCGACCATCCCCTAAAAGGCTTTTCACAGCCCATCGAATTGTTTCATGTCACCCAGGTTCGCACCCAGAAAAACCGTTTCCTGGGAAAACGGCGAAAGAATCATAATAAGATCGTCGGGCGTGATCAGGAAACAGACCTGATACTGGAACGTTTCAAACAGGCCCGCAAAGGTGTCGGCCAGGTAGTGTTGTTAAACGGCGACCCCGGACTGGGCAAGACCCGCATGGTGCAAATGATTTGTGAAATGGCCGCTGACGATCAATGCACCATTCTGGATTGCTGTGGCGCACCGTATTACAAAAACAGCTTCCTCTTCCCGGTGATGGACATGGTGCGGCGCATTATCGGCCTGACTAACAACAGCGACGAACACCAGCAACTCTCACGTATCCAGCAAACCATCGCCACCTTGGGAATGGACACGCAGACCGTAACCCCCGTGTTGGCTGAGTTGCTGTCGATTCCAATGAGTGATTCTAACGACACACAACTGGAAATCGCCAGCTTCACGCCGCAACAGAAAAAACTGCAAACCCTGAATACACTGGTGGAGTTACTGAAAACCCTGGCACAACAGCGCTTCATTTTACTGGTGGTAGAAGATTTGCAATGGGTGGATCCCTCCACCATCGAGCTACTTTCACAATTAATCAATCAGCCAGGACTGAGCAATATCTTCGCCGTCTTTACTTTTCGCAATGAATTTTCGTCCCCCTGGCAACCACGGGCCAACCTCACACAAATCACCCTCAACCGCCTCACCCAAAAACAATCGGGCAGCATGATTCGACAATTGTGCGAGCGCAAAACACTGCCCATGGAGGTGTTTACCGAGATCATCAGTAAAACCGATGGCATCCCGTTTTTCGTCGAAGAACTCACCAACAACGTATTGCGCTCCTCTCTATTAATTGAAAAAGAAGATCATTTCGAACTCAGTTCCAACATGTCGCAACTGGGAATCCCCTCGACCCTGCAAGATTCACTCATGTCACGACTGGATGATCTTGGCGAAGACAAGGAGCTGGCGCAGATCAGTGCCACACTGGGCCGGGAATTCAATCATGAACTGTTGAGTGCTGTATCAAAACAGGATGAAACACAATTCCAGGCCAGCATCAACAGACTGCTGAATGCCGAATTATTTTTTCAGCAAGGCCAAGCACCACAAGCACATTACCGTTTCCAGCATGCCCTGCTGCGTGAAACCGCCTACCACTCGCTACTCAAACGCACCCGCAAAAAATATCACCAGCGAATTGCCACACTGATCAAAGATAGATTCCCCAATATCGCCATCGATAACCCGGAAATCCTCGCACACCATTACACGGAAGCCGAATGCTATAACGATGCGCTGAAATACTGGCTCGCTGCGGGTCGTTACGCCATACAACGCTCTGCCAATATTGAAGCCAGCGCACATCTGAACAGTGGATTGGCCATTTTCAAAAAGATTCCCCGCAGTCCTCAGACGAGTTTGCTTGAGCTGGCCTTACAGACCACTCTGGGTCTCGCCATCATGATGAGCAAAGGCTATGCTGCACCAGAAGTTGAAAAGGCCTACGCACGTGCTCACGATATGTGCGTCACTATTTCTGAAGAAAACACCATATTCCCGGTGTTGTACGGTTTATGGGAATTTTACATCGTCCGTGCAGACATGAAAGAAGCCTTCAAACTTGCAAATGAGCTACAGCAAGTTGCCGCACGCTCCAAAGTGCAAAGTTTCTTACAGGAGGCGCAGCGCGCCCTGGGCACCACGCAATTCTGGAAAGGCGAACTTTCTGAGGCATTAACCAATCTTGAATTGCCCATCGATGCAGAAACGGAAAACCCTACGTCACAATCGACACTGGTCGCCTATAGCCAGGACGCCCAAGTGGCTGCCCATGCCAATGCCAGTTGTGTGCTTTGGTTGCTCGGACACCCCAAGCAAGCGGTTGAGCGTGGAAAACTTGCGCTCGACCTGGCAAAACAACTGTCGCATCCTTTTAGCCAGGCCTATGCCCTGAATTTTCTGGGTACGTTGGCGCAGCTTTGTGGCGACCCCGCGCTCACCTACCAATATGCCGATGCCCAAATTGCCCTCAGTGAAACCTATGGATTTTCGTTCTGGGCAGCCACGGGAAGAATGCTGAAAACCTGGTCAGAGGCCGCGAACCAAGCCCCTGAAGTCACTTGTCAGGCCTTTCAACAGGCCCTCAACGACTACGAAAAATCGGGCAACCGTCTGGCTCGTTCCTATTTTCAATCAATATTGACGGGTTTATACCAGCAGGCCGGGAAGCTGGAAGAGGCCCAACGGGTCATCGAAATCGCCCTGCGAGAAAGCAGTACCGGAGAAGGTTTTTTTAATGCCGAGCTACTACGGCTAAAAGGCGAACTGGTACTCGCGCAACATCAGCCAGACTATGCGGCAGCCGAAAATTTCTTTATCGATGCCCATGTGCATGCCTGTTCTCAAAATGCCAATGCCCTGGCGCTTCGGGCTGCCACCAGCCTGGCTCATCTACTGAACAGTCAAAAGCAAAAGGGCCGTACAGGCACGGCCTTGCGAACATCACTGGACGAGGCAAAAACACGACTAAAAATATGTTTAAATCAATTTACGGATGAAAAACGTACCGCTGATATCCTTATTGCGCAGCAGTTACTGGCGACTGTGAATCGGCACGATGTAAACACCATGCGCAACGAAAAAACATCCGCATAAATCATCTGCGTACCCACCTGTGCGTCAAAGCAATGACCCAAGTAAGCAAATAACCCACACAAGGCTGATTATACTACATTTTTTACTTTTCCTCCCCACCCAATAAATCATTCGCCATGCGCATTCAGCATATCCGGCAATCGCCAGCAAGAAAGCATGTCCTCATTACCTCTTCTCAAGCCTATACATATCGCTTTCATAATCACCAAAAAAGTTAAAGCCCATCATTCAAGCGGACGCTACTCAAGTCAGGAAGAGGAAATATGCCAAGGCCATTGAATAAATAAAATATGGCTCGCCGCATCGTTAACTTACCGGGCTTTAAGTTTGTCACTGCTTTGATTCTCTGTTGACAGTTTACGAAAAAAATTCACTGAACAAGAGAACACAAAGCCCCGCACAGGCATAGACACATGAACGATTACCGCAGCAGTGTTGGCGCCGGCCACAATTCAACACCAACGTTTTCAACTCCACACCCGGTGCGAAAATATCCTTCACTCGCATTCTATAACTTTGCAATGATTGGCCTTTATTTTTTCTTTCTGGGAAACAGCTTTGCAACCGTTAACCACATTCCCAGCCAAATTCAATACGAACAAAATACAACAGTCCACTCATTCAACGAAACCACTCTTCTGGCCGAAGAACTTTGGGCGACATTATCTAATCATTTCGTATATCTTTACGAGAAGGGTGACTTCGAAAAAGCACATGCCATGGCCAATCGTACGCATACGATTGCACTTAATAATTTTGGCATGAACAATATTAACACCGCCGACTCCCTGCTGAAGCTCGGCATCATCAACCAAACACTGGGACATTTGCCCACCGCTGAAGACCATCTACTCAGCTCGCTGATGATTCTGAAAAACCAACTGAGCCCAGATCACCCTGACGTTGCCGTAGCCGCCACCAATCTGGGAAATGTTTATTTCGATATGCATCGTTTTCGCGAATCAGAAAAATATCATCAAATGGCATTGCAAATTCGCCAAAATGCACTTGGCGAAAGTGACCCTAGCGTTGCCCAGTCACTTTATAATCTTGCCGTCCTATACGAATATGAGGGGCTTTACGACAAGGCAGAAACGCTTTATCAAACGGCGATAAATTCATGGTCAAACAGTCTTGGCCCCACACACCCCTACGTTGGAAATGCGCTAGGCAATCTAAGTAATGTTTATGCCGCCCAGGAAAAATACACTGAGGCAGCAAATATTCTTCAACGTGCGTTAGCCTACAAAAAATCAGCCTTGGGGCCTCAACATCACGAAGTCGCACAAACCCTTATTAGTCTCGGTGCCGCATACCTGGAACAAGAGAATTATAATTCTGCAGGTAATGCCTATGCCGAAGCACTCGACATCGCCCAGCATATTTTAAAATCCTCTGATCCCCAGCTCGCGTTATTAATGTACACACTGGCGACCATCTATCACATGCAGGCACGCGTGGCCGAAAACATCACTGACCTGTCAAACACCGCGCCCGTTGGCCATGATACCGTCCCCGAAGAAGTGACAAATGCTGCGCTTGAAATAGCTGCGGGCCGTGATACTGTCTCTCATACAGCGTCCAGCCACTCCGTAGCGTTGCTCAAACAGGCATTACCACTTTACGAAAAGGCCGCAGATATTCTGGATAATGAACAAAACAAGAATGGGCCTACACTGGATGTGGTGTTGACTGAACTTGCCATACTCTATAAAAAGATCGGCAACACCGACATGGCTATTGCCACTGAGTTACGTCTTTCAACACACTGATATTTATTAATAAATTTTAGAAAACCCCATTGGCGACAATATGAATGAGTTAAATATTTCGTCCTATTCTGCGTTAAGCCCCAGCGAACCTCTATGGCGTCGCGCCCCCACCCATGACAGCGAAGGCCATCCCTTGAGCGATTTCATGATGCTCATCCCCAAACTGGGCCGACGTCCCCAACATCAAATCCAGCAAACCGTGCAACAACTGCAGGAGGTTTTTACCCATTACCAGAAGAACATTGTGTTTGTCGATTTGAATCTACGGATCAATGTCCTGTGGGTCAGCGTCAAACCCGTGCCCGGTATTTGCCTGGAATTACCGACCGCCATTAAATCACGCATACCTGAAGCGGTGTTGGTTGCACAACCACCGCATCAACAATAAATACGCACTTATTACGCTGCCTTTTCATGACCCGTTTCAATCGTTATCGCTAAACCCGCTGATATAAATCCGCCCTTTCAGAGCAATGTCAGGCCACGCGCCAAGTCTGCTTTGATGTCATCTATTGCTTCCAGGCCAACGGCCACCCGCACCAGGCCATCGCTGATACCGGCTTCTGCACGCGCCTCAGGGTCAACGCGCCCATGAGTGGTCGTCGCCGGATGAGTAATCGTGGTTTTGGTGTCACCCAGGTTCGCCGTTATCGACAACAGTTTTGTGTGATCAATCACTTTCCAGGCGGCGCTCTGCCCGCCCTTAAGCTCAAAGGATAAAACGCCCCCTGCTCCACTCTGTTGACGATTTGCCAACGCATACTGGGGATGCGATTCCAGCCCCGGATAATTAACCCGCTTAATCGCTGACTGCGACTCCAGCCACTCCGCTAATATCTGCGCATTGCGACAATGCGCCTCCATGCGAATCCGCAAGGTCTCCAGACCTTTCAAAAATACCCAGGCATTAAAGGGACTCATGTTGGTACCGCCGGTACGCACCACACCAAAAATATCCCCTCCCACACAGTCTTCCGTACCGACAATGGCGCCACCGATACAGCGCCCCTGACCGTCGATGTATTTGGTCGCGGAATGAATGATGATGTCCGCACCAAACTCCAGTGGACGCAATAATGCCGGCGTGCAAAAACAATTATCCACCACCAACTGACATCCGTGGGCATGCGCCAAATCCGCCAGCGCCTGAATATCAGCAACCTCCGTCACCGGGTTTGACGGCGTTTCCAGAAACAACAATTTGGTTTCCGGGCATATAGCCGCCTCCCACGCTGACAAATCCGTCAACGCGACATACGTCGTCTGCACCCCAAAACGGGCGATAATGTTATTGAACAACATTACTGTCGAACCAAAAATGGCGCGCGATGAAACAATGTGGTCACCGCTTTTCAAGAGCCCCAGACAGGTGGTCAAAATTGCCCCCATGCCGGAAGATGTCGCTACACAACGCTCGCCACCTTCCAGTGCCGCCAAACGTTTTTCAAAGGTGCGTACTGTGGGATTGGTAAAGCGCGAATAAATATTGCCGGGCTCTTCGCCGGAAAAGCGCGCTGCCGCCTGCGCTGCACTGTCATACACATAACTTGAAGTGGTAAATATGGCTTCACTCTGTTCACCTTCATTGGTGCGCTCATGACCCGCACGTACCGCCAACGTATCAAACCCGTATTGTTCTTCCGTATCCTGTGACATTTTTTTGCCTCGTGTTCACAATATAAAGCCAGCAATAAGCGGCGGGCACAAAAAAACCCACTCGCAATTGCTAAAGCAGGCTATCATTTCTCCACCTCGCTTTAGCCGTATTTATTCCGCGCCCGCAAGCTGATCTCAAATCGGCGCGTTGAACTAACATTCAGTTAGAGATTAGTGAAGCCTGCCGACTGCGTCAAGCTTTCATCTTTGCTCTTTATCGCTGTTTCTATGCCGAATTGTGCAGCTCCATAACCGCATCGTCATCGTCGCCTTGTGACTCACGCTCGCCATCATTTCGCTGGTTTTCAATAAAATCAAGATAATCCTGAGTAATGTCCCCGGTCACGTACTCACCATCAAACACCGAAGTATCAAAGTGAGTGACGGCCGGATTACCGTGGCGAGCGGTCTCAATCAAATCATCCAGATCCTGATACAGCAGCCAGTCAGCGCCGATCACTTCGGCAATCTGTTTTTCGTCCCGGCCATGACCCACCAGTTCTTTCACCGAGGGCATGTCGATACCGTACACATTGGGGTAACGCACCGGCGGCGCGGCGGAGGCGAAATACACCTTGTTGGCGCCCGCTTTGCGAGCCATTTGAATGATCTGTTTGGAGGTGGTGCCACGCACAATGGAATCATCCACCAGCAATACATTTTTACCCTTGAACTCCAATTCAATGGCATTGAGCTTTTGGCGCACCGATTTTTTGCGCTGCTGTTGGCCCGGCATAATAAAGGTTCGACCAATGTAACGGTTTTTAATGAAGCCTTCCCGGTAAACCACTCCCAGCTCATAGGACAACTGCAAAGCCGAAGTACGACTGGTATCGGGAATCGGAATAACCACATCGATATCGTGATCGGGGTACACCCGTTTAATCTTTTTAGCCAACGTTTCACCCATGCGCAGGCGTGCCTTGTAAACCGAAATGCCATCGATGATGGAATCGGGACGGGCAAAGTATACGTGTTCAAAAATACAAGGGGACATGTTTGGCTTTTCGGCGCACTGCCGAGTGCTGAGATTACCCTTCACATCGATAAACACCGCCTCGCCGGGGGCGATATCTCGCAGCAAATCAAAACCCAAAGAATCGATGGCAACACTTTCAGAGGCAATCACATATTCATCGCCACGCGGGGTTTCACGCTTGCCAAACACCACCGGACGAATGCCGTTGGGGTCACGAAAACCCACAATACCGTAGCCGGTGATCATCACCACCACGGCGTAAGCACCCCGACAACGCCGATGCACTGCGGCCACTGCCTCAAACACATCGTTGGCATCGAGGGTCAACTTGCCTTCGTGTTGCAGCTCGTGGGCGAACACATTGAGTAACACCTCGGAATCCGAATCCGTGTTGATATGACGGCGATCCGCGCGAAACAGATCGCGTTTCAATTCCGCGGCATTGGTGAGGTTGCCGTTGTGCGCCAACGACAAGCCAAACGGAGAATTCACATAAAAGGGTTGCGCCTCAGCCGAGGAAAAACAACCGGCGGTGGGATAACGCACATGGCCAATGCCCATCGAACCTTGCAGACGCCTCATGTGTCGGGTGCGAAACACATCACGCACCAGGCCATTGTCTTTGCGCAGGAACAGCCGACCTTTATCGCAGGTCACGATACCCGCGGCGTCCTGTCCACGGTGTTGCAAGACCGTCAGGCCATCGTACAAATTCTGGTTAACATTCTCTGTTCCGATGATACCGATTATGCCGCACATCTGAAATACCTCATTAAATACCTACTCATAACCATCATTTACCCAACTCTGTCATTGACCGAGAATAGCACCGCCGGTTAATTCCGGCGCCACCGTATATCGCAGCCACAGGGCCAATTCATGAAACACATCCACCAATACCGACTGCTGCCACCACGGGTCTTGCGGCATCGTGGTCATACCCGCCAACAGTACCAACACTGACACCAGCACCACACCGCGAGCAATGCCAAAAGTCATACCGATCATGCGGTCGGTACTGGTCAAGCCGGTCTTCGACACCAGAGAACCTGCCAAACGATTGAGCAACGCGGTAATCACCAGCGTCACCACAAACAGAATCGTGAACGACACCACCATCCGCAACGAAGGTGCAGAAATCCCCGCCAGCAACAAATCCGCAAATTCCTGGGCAAAGGTCAGCGCCACCCAAAAAGCCGCTATCCACCCCAGCAGGGAAAGTGCTTCACGCACAAAACCCCGCATCAAACTGAACAACGCGGAAATCGCGATAATACCGGGGATGACGATATCTATCCAAATCATAATAGCCACCAAATGTGCATAAAATCAGGCTGGCTCATTGCCAACAGAAACGTGGCTGCATTATGGATACGCCTGCACCAAACCTTTCAGGCCCGCCACTTCCGCCAGTTTTTGACGCAGGCGTTCTGCAGACTTTCGGCTCACCTGCGGCCCGATGCGCACCCGGTACGCCGTGCCTGATGCACGTTTCACCGCTTCCACAAAACTGGCGTGCCCCTGCTTACGTAACTTGTCGCGCAGTACCTGGGCATTGCGACGACTGGAAAAGCTGCCCACCTGCACCACCCAGCCACTGGCCGTGGACGGTTTGGCTTTCTTAGGTGCAACTTTGACCGCCGCAGGCTGTTTAACAGACGGAGGTTTTTTAGCGGTAGCCGTAACGGTTTTCGACGGAATCGAATCCGAGATTTTTTTCAGCGGCAACTTTAGCGGCGGTTTTGCAGGTGTTTCGTCCCGCTTGGCCAAGGAATCATCGCTCAATGGCATATTGGGCGCAGCGGCCATCGGCGGTGCCGTGGGTGCCGACGCGATGGGTGAGAATCGATAATCCGGTTCAGCAGGGATATTAGTATCGCTAATGCCTCCGGAAAGGTCACCGCCCCCCGGCAACAACATGGGAATGAAAATAACCGCTAACGCGACAAGTACAATGGCCCCGACTAATCGCTGTTTAAGTTGAATATTCACAAAATGCCTCGGCCCTACCTCTAGGGAAATACCTGGGAAATATCAGGGGACGATTATACTGCCTCACCCAGTACCGCCGCTACTGTATAAAACGATCCCGTCACCACAATACGGTCTTGCGTACTACTGGCTGCCAATGCTGCCTGATAGGCGGCAGCAACATCATCAAAAGTTTTTATTGCCGCAACAGGTATCGTGGCGTCGTTTGCGGATACCTGCGTCGAGACATGGGCGCTGACACCCACCAATGCCGCTCGCAATTGCCCAACCGTGGCCGAACGCGGCACTGGCAGGGGAGCGAGATACCAGTCATCAACCTGCGGCGCCAACGCTGCCAGCACCGCGCTAATATCCTTATCCGCCAGCATTCCCAGCACCGCAAGCGTGCGACCCGGGCAAGCCTGACGCGCGAGATTATCGGCCAAGGCCTGTGCGCTCTGCGCGTTGTGGGCCACATCGAGCACCTGCTCGGGCGCACCCTGCGACCTCGGTAATCGCTGATAACGCCCGGGCAACTGCACCGACTGCAAACCCTGTGCAATCGCCTCGGCGTCCACCGGAAAATCCGTTCTCAGGGCCGACAGTACCGCCAGCACACCAGCTGCATTGTTCAACTGAAAATCGCCGGGCAGCGCGGGCAACGGCAGATTGTCAAAACACTCGGAGCCACCCTGCCAGCACCAGCGATCCCTCTCGCGCTCAATCGATCTCTCAAAGTCTTTCCCCAGCAGCGACAGCGGCGTTCCCAGGGCTTCCGCCACCGCCAGCAACGACGCCGGTGGCTCAGGGTCTGCACACACCGCCACTCGACCAGCGCGCAAAATACCCGCCTTTTCACGGGCGATGGTCTCGCGATCCGCGCCCAGCCAGTCCACATGATCGATATCGATAGCCGTAATCAATGCGACATCCGCGTCCAGCACGTTCACCGCATCCAGCCGGCCGCCCAGCCCTACTTCCAGAATGGCGATATCCAGCTCGGCGCGATGCAAAATATCAATGGCCGCGAGCGTCCCAAATTCAAAATAGGATAAGGAAATGTCTGCGCGTGTCTCATCAATGCGCGCAAAAGAGGCACACAGCATCTCGTCATCAACCGGCTTGCCGCCAAGTTTGATGCGCTCGTTGTAACGCAATAAATGCGGGGAGGTGTAACTGCCGACCCGATACCCGGCCGCCAGTAAAATGGCCTCCAACATCGCCACACTGGAGCCCTTGCCGTTGGTGCCAGCAACGGTAATCAAGGTGAAATGGGGTTGATCAAGCCTGAGTCGCGTCAGCACGCTACCGACCCGCGCCAGTCCCAGTTCAATCTCCGTGGGGTGCAGGGTTTCCTGCCAGTTAAGCCAATCTTCGAGGGTGTTAAATCGCATTTAGAAACAGACTGTAGGTTGGTGTTGAGCACAGCGCAGCCCAACAAAAAAGAGGAATTCAACCTCTGCTGTTGGGCTTCGTTTCACTCACCCCAACCTACAGCAGCGGTTTGCCTAGCCACTCGTCACTCGCCCCTCGCCCCTCGCCCCTCGCCCCTCGATACTATTTTAAGGTGCCGACTGTCCCGTCAACATTGCCAACAGACTGGCGACACGATCCCGCAAATCACGACGCTCCACAATCATGTCAATCGCGCCTTTTTCCAGCAAAAATTCGCTGCGCTGGAAACCCTCCGGCAGGGTTTGGTGTACCGTCTGCTCGATGACCTTGGGCCCGGCAAAACCGATCAGCGCCTTGGGTTCCGCAATGTTCACATCGCCTAACATGGCTAGGCTGGCCGACACACCGCCCATGGTGGGGTCGGTCAACACCGAAACAAAGGGAATACCGCGCTTGCTGAGCTTGGCCAGCACCGCCGAGGTCTTAGCCATTTGCATCAGCGAAAACAATGCCTCCTGCATACGCGCACCACCACTAGCGGAGAAACACACCAGAGGAATATTGTGCTTCAGCGCGGTATTGGCGGAACGCACAAAACGTTCACCAACCACCGAACCCATGGAGCCGCCCATGAATTTAAACTCGAAAGCGGTCGCCACCAGCGGCACACCCTGCACCTGGCCCAT
Organism: uncultured Ectothiorhodospiraceae bacterium; assembly: GCA_964401355.1. Taxonomy (GTDB): domain Bacteria; phylum Pseudomonadota; class Gammaproteobacteria; order SZUA-152; family SZUA-152; genus SZUA-152. The sequence goes on from CAYNYJ010000012.1 coordinate 16,620, forward strand.
CATGCCCACCAGGGCATCGGTCTCACCCGTGGTCTTTTGCGCCTGCGTCAGACGATCTTTGTATTTTTTGACGTCTTTAAATTTAAGCACATCCACCGGTGTGACTTCAGCACCGATTTCCACCCGCGGCTCTTCGTCGAGAAAAATCTCCAGGCGACGGCGCGCACCAATACGCATGTGATAATCGCACTTGGGACACACATCCAGATTGCGCTCCAGCTCCGCGCGATACAGCACCGCCTTACAGGCCGTGCACTTGGCCCAGATACCTTCCGGCACAGCCTTCTTCTGAGCGCCTGCAGTACTGATTCTTGATGGAATTAATTTTTTTAACCAGCTCATGGTGTGTGTCTTGTTTCTCTAAATTCAGTGATGCTCTCTAACGACGATTACGCATCCATGCCCGCGCGCATCTGCGCGAGCAAGTCGGCAATTTCAGTATTGATTCTATCGTGTTGGCCCGCGGCCTGCTCCACTTTTTGCACCAGCGCGCTGCCCACCACCACGCCATCGGCCACCGCAGCCACAGCAGCAGCGGACTCGGCATCCTTGATGCCGAAACCAACGCCGATGGGCAATGCCGTGTGTTTACGAATTTGCTCCAGCTTGTCCGACACCGATTGCACGTCGAGATTCCCGGCACCAGTGACGCCTTTCACCGCAACGTAATAGACGTAACCGCTGGCGGCCTCGCAGATCAGCTGGATGCGGGTGTCGTCCGAGGTGGGGGCTAACAGAAAGATGGGATCAATCTGTTGTGCCTTGAGGGCAGCAACCAGTTCGGCGGCCTCTTCTGGCGGCAGATCCACGGTCAGCACACCATCGACGCCTGCCTTAGCGGCGGCCTCGGTAAAGGCGCTGTAACCCATCACTTCCACCGGATTAAGATACCCCATGAGCACCACCGGGGTGTCGTTATCCTGCTGACGAAACTCGGCCACCATCGCCAGCACATCCCGCAACGAAGTGTGGTGTTCCAAGGCCCGCTCGGCAGCGCGCTGGATCACCGGGCCATCGGCCATGGGATCGGAAAACGGCACGCCTAATTCAATAATATCCGCACCGGCATTGACCATGGCGTGCATCAGCGGCACGGTGACCGCAGGGTCGGAATCCCCTGCCGTCACAAAAGGAATCAGCGCCTTGCGGCCTGCAGCTTTTAGGTTGATGAAACAATTTTTGATACGGCTCATTTTAATTCCAAAATCTATTTGGCGTAATATTTGACTCCCTCGCCCCCTTGGGGGAGAGGGTTGGGGTTGGGGTGAGGGGGTGAGCTAAGTGTTCAAGTCTAACAAAACCACCCCTCATCCTAGCCTTCCACCCTTCAAGGGGGTACTGAAATGAGTCCCCTGAGGGGAGAAGGGACTGTCCGTGGCTAAAGTGAGTCAACACTACCCCTGCGCTTTTGTGGTAAATAATCAAACCTCAATCCCTTCCAGCGCGGCAACGGTGTGGATATCTTTGTCGCCCCGGCCAGAGAGATTGACGATGATGATTCGGTCCCTATCCATGGTCGGCGCCAGCTTGGTGACATAGGCCAGGGCGTGACTGGATTCCAGTGCCGGAATAATGCCTTCGATGCGGGTCAGGTCGTGAAAGGCCTGCAAGGCTTCATCGTCGGTGATCGCCACATACTCGACGCGGCCAATGTCTTTCAACCAGGCGTGTTCGGGGCCGACGCCGGGGTAATCCAGCCCGGCCGATACCGAGTGTGTCTCGATAATCTGGCCATCGTCATCTTCCATCAAGTAGGTGCGATTGCCGTGCAACACGCCAGGGCGTCCCTTGCACAATGGCGCGGCGTGGCGACCGGAATCAAGCCCGTCACCCGCCGCCTCGACGCCGTACATGGTCACGTCCTTTCCATCGATAATATCGTCGAGGAAGGGATAAAACAGACCGATGGCATTGGAGCCACCACCCACGCAGGCTACCAGCGCATCGGGCAAACGCCCAGCCTGCTGCTGTATCTGCTTGCGCGCTTCACGGCCAATGACGGCCTGAAAATCACGCACCATGGCGGGGTACGGGTGTGGCCCGGCAACGGTGCCGATAATATAAAAGGTGTCGTCGATATTGGTCACCCAATCACGCATGGCCTCGTTAAGCGCATCCTTCAGGGTCTTCGATCCGGACTCCACCGGCACCACTTCCGCGCCCAGCAATTTCATGCGGTAAACGTTGCTGGCCTGACGCACGATATCCACCGCGCCCATGTAGATCACGCATTCCAGCCCCAAGCGTGCGGCAACCGTGGCGGTGGCCACGCCATGCTGACCGGCGCCAGTCTCGGCGATAATGCGGGTCTTGCCCAGCCGTTTAGCCAACAACGCCTGGCCGATAGTGTTGTTTACTTTATGGGCACCGGTGTGGTTAAGATCTTCACGCTTCAAATACACCCGTGCACCGCCCAGCTTTTTAGTCCAGCCTTTAGCAAAATACAGTGGCGAAGGACGACCCACGTAATCGTGCAGGTCGGCATCCAGCTCTTTGATAAAATCGGGATCGGTGAGGTATTTGTCGTAGGCATCTTGCAATTCCTGCAACGGCACCATCAGGGTCTCGGCCACGAACTTGCCGCCGTAGGGGCCAAAATGGCCGCGGTTATCCGGCACCTGACCGATGAGTTTTTCGCTTTTATTTAAATCCTGCTGTGACACCCTGTTTTTACCTCTTCTCTTTATGTAGGGTGGGCATGTCTTTTTGCCCACGCGTTAATCCACATATTCCGCGTGGGCACAAAAAACGTGCCCACCCTACTATCTTTACGTTAGTGACACGAACGCCATAAATACCTAGCCAGCCGCACCCACCGCGGCGATAAAGTCCGCCATTTTACCCCAATCCTTGATGCCCTTCTCTTTTTCGACGCCGCCACTCACGTCCACGGCATAAGGCTGTACGGTGCGAACGGCTTCGCCCACATTCTGCGCAGTCAGGCCTCCGGCGAGAATCACTGTAGTGGACAGATCAACGGGAATACGCGTCCAATCAAACGACTCGCCAGTGCCGCCGGGCAAAGCCGGATGGTAGGCATCCAGCAGCAGGCCACTGGATTGAGAATAACGCTCGGCCTCGGTGTACAAATCCACGCCCTCGGCCATGCGGACCGCCTTGATCCACGGCTTCTCGAAACGGGCACAAAATTCTGGCGATTCATCACCGTGAAATTGCAGCAAATCTAAACCAACGCTATCCAGCACCGCATGAATTTCATCAACCGAGGCATTCACAAACAGACCCACCGAGGTGACAAACGGTGGCAGTACATCCAGTACGGCGCTGGCCTGTTCGACACTCACATTGCGCGGGCTGGGGCCGTAAAATACCAGACCAATGGCGTCCGCGCCCAGCTTCGCCGCGTGTTCTGCGTCTTGCGGGCGGGTGATGCCGCAGATTTTTATGCGGGTAGTGATACGTGTGGTCATCCAAATATACCGAAGCGAAAATGATCGCGTGAATTCTTTAGGGCACCTCTAATAATTCTGGATGTGTCAGCTTGAGATTCAAAATTCGTCGATTCAAGGCGTGAAACGCAGGCAATAGCGAGCTATTGGCAAGTTTCACAACGCAGAAGCGGCGGATTTTGGACTCAAGATGCGCATTCACGAATTATTAGAGGTGCCCTTTGTATAAAGAAGGGCGCAGATTACCAGACCAGCTGGGTCGGCGGAACCGGCGGGATGCCAAACTCGGACGGATAATCCACACTCATGAAATACAGGCCATGCGGCGGCGCGGTGATGCCACCCTGGGTGCGGTCGCGCGCCACCAGCACCTCGCGGCTCCAGTCCACCGCCTGATCGCCTGCGCCGATGGTCATCAGCACCCCGGCGATATTGCGCACCATGTGATGCAGGAAGGCGTTAGCCTCGATGTCGATGATCACCAGGTCGTCTTTACGCTGCACGGCCAGTTGCGACACGATGCGCACCGGGCTGTGCGCCTGGCAGGCCACGGCGCGATAAGAACTAAAATCATGCTCGCCAAGCAGATGCTCCGCCGCCTGCTGCATGCGCGACGCATCCAGCGGACGATGCTCCCAGGTAACCCGGCCGCGAGTAAAGCTGGGACGAGAAATGCGGTTAAGAATCACGTAACGATAACGTCGCTGCTGCGCGCAAAAGCGCGCGTGAAAGTCCTCGTTCACCCCTCGCGCCCATTGCACCGACACCGCCTTGGACAGGTTGGCGTTACTACCACGAATCCAGGAATACTCACTGCGTTCGGCATCGGTATCAAAATGCACCACTTGACCCACGCCGTGCACGCCAGTGTCGGTGCGTCCGGCACAGATGACTTTGACGGATTCATTGGCCACACGGGACAACGCCGCCTCCAGCGCTTCCTGCACTGTCGGTAGGTCTACTTTCTGCGCCTGCCAGCCACAAAACTGGCTGCCATCATATTCAATGCCCATGGCAATACGCATCGCGTTACACCCAATCCAGGTTAAATGTTTTGGCCATCGCCAATGCAACGGCCAACAACACCGGAATGCCCCATTGAATAAACGGCGGCTGTGATTGCTCGGGCAGGGTGATTTCACGCAGGGGGACATTTTCCGCAGTGGCCACGACCTGCGAAAACAGTCGATAAGCCGTATTCGCTATCGTGGTTAATTTTAACCTTCGAGACGAAGATGCTGGCGGGAGATCCCCATTCGCAGAATTGGGTGTTGCCGCTACCGTGCCCGACAATTTACCGCCTGATTCTTGCCGATAGGCCTCACGCACCGCACTCACGGACTCCAGCGTCAGCGCGATGCGCACTGCCAATCGTTCATGGCGCAGCCCCAACCACGACAGCGGTCGCAAACACCAATGCACTGCGGCCAGAAATTCAGCCTGCTCGGTACTCACCAGCAACACGTTCACTGCAGCAACAATCAACACCAGTACTGCAACCCGGGACACGCCCTGCAACACACCCTCAAACGTTGGCCCCCACAATACTCCAGGCCACACCAGCACTCCCGGGGTGAAAAATAAATACACGATAAAAATGGATAAAAATAACCAGCGCAGGCGTTTCAACATCGTCACTGCCGTGCTGAAATGCACACGCTCCCGACCCCCGGTATTAAAAAAGTACAACGGTACCACCATCAGCAACCCCATCAACAACACCTGCGCATCACCCATGGAGACGGCCGCACTAAACACCAAAAAACAAACAATTTTAATAACCGCGTGCATAGTTTGACTTACGAGAATTCATGAAACGGGTATTTTATGGGGGTAGCACGTTGAATGCTAATCTCTATGGCAAACAAAAACGGCGCGACTTTAAAAAAGTCTGCGCCGCTGATACCAGGGTAACTGGCGGCAAATGCCAGTCACCCATTCAAACGATCCAATCTAAACTCAGGCAAGTTGTGATAACAACTCCTTGGCCTGTTTTTTCTGATCCTCATCACCCTCTTCCATGACCTCATCGAGGATACTGCGCGCACCGTCACCGTCACCCATATCAACATAGGCTTTGGCCAGATCCAGCTTGGTACCGACCTCGTCAACTTCACTAAAGACATCCTCTCCAAGCGCATCGCCAAGCTCATCTCCCTGCGCCTCTTTTCCATCAGAAGCCGCCGCTAGCGCGTCCTCAGATTCGGCGGTAAATTCCTCGGACAACCCATCCAGATCTTCAAGATCAAGATCCAGGCCTGCCACATCACTCGAGGCTGCAGGCTTATCGTCAGAATCAACATCAAGATCAAAATCTAATGACGAAACATCAAAGTCCAGACTATTGTCGTCCGCACTTTTTTCCTCGCTGGCGGCAGGTTTCTCTGTTGCTACCGTCGCCGTTGTTAAATCCGACCCCATGTCAAAATCCAGACTGTTATCGTCTTCTGATTTTGCCGTTTCTGTCGCACCGCCCGTTGCCGCTTCAAGTTCAGCAAAGATCGCATCGGTATCGGCATCACCGCTGGCCGCATCAATATCAACACTTGCCGTATCAAGTTCAAAATCAAAGTCCAGCAAGTCATCATCACTGGTATCCGCTATTTCGCCCAGGTCTTCTTTCAAGGCATCAGCAGTACTGCCACCAAATAAATCACTCCCTGGGCAGAGCTGGGAACCCATCGTGACCACTTTGGCCCACATGGGATCAGACTCATCACCCAAGGCATCGTGGAAGTCCTGCGCGCCTTGCTCAAAGGCCTCGCGATTCTTGGCAGCGAAAGAGACTTCCAGTAACTTTAGCTTGATCTCGTTACGCTCAGGTTCTTTCTCAAGCGCCTCTTTGAGAATATCTTCGGCTTGCTGATGGCGCCCATAGGCGAGATAAACATCGGCCTCCGAAATAGGGTCAACATCCGCCACATCGGCTTCGATGCCGCTCATGCCACTCATTTCGCTCATGGCAAAATCACTGACCATGGAGCTTTCGCCACCGCTCATGGATTCTGCCGTGGCTCCGGCATCGCTGCCTTCACCGCCTACATTCAGAATGCTTTCTTCAAAGCCATCTTGCATCTTGCGGCGGCGCTGGATCAGCGCTGCGATGATCAACACCAGAATACCAATACCACCGTACAGCACCATGGGATCATCCAGCAGGCTGGGTTCTTCCATCACCGCAGGTTCCGGCATTGCGGTCTCCGCCATGGCCTTTTCTATAGCTTCGGTAAAGGCATCAGCAATTTCAGCCTCGGCCCGCAGTGCGTCAGCAGCAGCCTCTTCCATGGCGGCCTCCGGCATCGCCATCTCGGCCGGCTTTTCAAGCGCCTTATCAGCCACAACCGTATCGCTGCCCATCTGATTTTGTATAGCCAGCATTTCGTCATCCTTGAGCATGATGAGTCGTTGCATGGCTTCCAATTGCTCTTCCATTTCCGACAAGCGCACCTTCAGTTCATCCGTTTCCTGACGGTTGGCATCCAGCGCCTCAGCGGCCAATAACAAGTCCGCACGCATCTGTCCAATATCTGAGTCACCTGCACCGCTACCAGCACCCTGGGTACCGGGCGCGACCAGTTTCAGGCGTGCCTGATCGGCCGCCATAGCCGTTGTCCCTTCACCTGTTTCTCCGGCACGTGCCACCCGGCCACCGGCAGGTGCATCCGTTTGACGAACCAGTCTGCCACTCTTGCGCGCCAGCCACTCACCACGCTGGCGTTCAATTTCCACGTTAGCCGCGACAACAGTCAGTGCTCCCAACGCTGCGGGATCTCTCACGCGCAACACATAACCTGCCTTAAGCTGGTTAGCATTACCGTTATAAAAGGCATTGGGATTTTCACGCACCAGAGCGGCCATCATCTGATTGGTGGTGACACCACTAGGACGCATTCGATTAGCGATCACCCACAGGGTGTCATTATATTTCACCGGGCCGTAAGTCAGTTCACCCGCCACACGACTCACCGGCGCAAGTTCGGCACGCGCACGAATCGGTGCTTGGCGTGAAGACTGAACAGGAACTGCGGCAGGTGCAGATGGCATCATTGCGGCAGCTTGCTCGATAGGCGCAGGCGCCTCATCCGACAACACCGGAGGATCAACCAACACCGTAAATTCCCGCAAAATGCGGCCACGCGGCCAACGCGCCTCAACGACAAAATCCAGGAAGGGCTCGGCGACCGTCTGAGTGGTCGTTAACTGAACGTAGACCGTACCATTTTTGCGTCTAACAACTTCGAATTTGATTTTGGTGAGGAAAAAGACCCGATCCGCACCGACCCGCTGGAAGTCTTCTTCGGAACCCAGCTGCACGACCAGGTTTGCAAGATCACCCTTTTGCACCGAAAGCAGCTCGATCTCAGCATTCAGCGGCTGATTTAGTGCCGAGTTCATCGCAATGTTGCCGAGACCCAACGCATGCCCCACCGCTGGAATCAACATTGCCAATATAGCCATGACCGGTGCCAAACGCATAACCGGTGCGAGATGCTTACCCATAGTTACTCCCGTTTTTAGTTTTTCAGCTTAGCCGTCGGCTTCCAAGCCGATTTCCAATGTGACTTTCCCAGGAAAGCCATTACAGCATCGGCAGCCTATCAAATTTATTTAGAAATATTAGGCAATTAGCGCAAAGTTTAAGAAGCAACTATAGCTTACAAGCCTTCTTTTACCAACAATTCAAGGATTTGCACACAATTGAGCGCCGCGCCTTTACGCACATTATCGGCAACCACCCATAAACTTAAACCATAAGGATCAGAAATATCATCACGGATGCGTCCCACAAACACCGCATCCTGCCCCGCCGCCTCGGTGACCGCCGTCGGTGGGTGACCGTTCCCGGCATCATCCAGTACTTTTACGCCTGGCGCCTTGCGCAATAATTCTCGTGCTTCAGCCGCACCCAACTTTGCACGCAGCTCAATACTCAAGACCTGTGAATGGCCGAAAAAAACCGGCGCCTGTAGCGTCGTTGGATTAATAACGATATCGTTATCCATGAGAATTTTTTGCGACGCCCGTAGCATTTTCATTTCACAGGACAAATAACCGTTTTCTTCCAAAATACCGACCTGCGACAAAACATTAAACGCAATCTGTTGTGGAAAGACTTCGCGCTTTACGTCTTGCATATTGAGCAACGCAATGGTTTGACTGGCCAATTCACTCATACCCGCCTTACCCAGGCTGGTCGCCGCCTGATAGCTAACCACATTTATACGATCGATGCCCACCGCATCATGAATCGGCTTTAACGCCACCAGCATTTGAATCGTCGCGCTATCAGGGCTGACAATAATATTACACGGCTGATCATTCGAAATGACTTCCGGATTAACTTCCGGAATCACCAAAGGCACGTCGTCGTCATCAACAAACTGCGACGAAGTGTCAATAACGGTACAACCCGTCGCCGCCGCTTTTGCAACATATTCAGCAGATACCGCATCACTGGCGCAAAATAGCGCAATGTTCGCCTGCGAAAAATCAAAATCTGCGACGTCTTTTACGGTGTGATATTTGCCACCCCATTCGACTTTTTGTCCCGCTGTGCGCGAACTCGCCAACGGGAAAAAATTTCCCACCGGAAAATCACGCTCCAACAATAGCGACACAAAGGCTTCACCTACCAGGCCGGTTGCGCCAACCAAGGCTACGTTAAATTTTTTACTCATATGAAATTTTAATCCTGAAACCTAAATGTCAAAATTTATACTGCCAACTGATTTTTCTAATTTATTTTTCCAACAACAATCGCAACATGCGTCGTAGCGGTTCTGCCGCGCCCCACAGCAATTGATCACCCACGCTAAAGGCCGACAAGTAATCATCGCCCATGGTAAGTTTACGCAAGCGGCCCACGGGCACCGTCAAGGTGCCGGTCACTGCCGCCGGGGTCAACTCTTGCACGGTGATATCCCGTTCATTAGGTATCACCTTCACCCAGTCATTGGCCTGCGCCAGCATGTCGTGAATTTCATCCAGTGGTACTTCTTTTTTGAGCTTAATAGTCAATGCCTGACTGTGGCAACGCATAGCCCCAATGCGCACACAAATACCGTCAATGGGCACTGGCTGGTCGCTGCGACCGAGAATCTTGTTGGTCTCCACTTCGGCCTTCCATTCCTCGCGGGTCTGGCCACTGTCCAGCGGCGAATCCAGCCACGGAATCAAACTACCCGCCAACGGCACACCCCAGTTTTCTTTGGGGTAATCATCGGAGCGCAGGAAGTCCGCCAGCTTTTTATCGATGTCGAGAATCGCCGCGGCCGGATCTTCATTGAGGGTTTTAACCGAGTCGTTAATCGCCCCCATCTGCCGGACCAGCTCACGCATATTCTGCGCCCCGGCGCCGGAGGCCGCCTGATAGGTCATCGGCGAAATCCATTCCACCAGATCGTTGTCGAACAAACCGCCAATGGCCATCAACATCAGGCTCACCGTGCAATTGCCACCGACAAAGGTTTTAGTACCATTACTCAGGCCATCCTTGATGACATCCAGATTAACCGGATCCAGCACGATGATGGCCTCGTCAGCCATGCGCAAGGTGGACGCCGCATCAATCCAGTAACCGTCCCAACCTGCCTTGCGTAACTGCGGATAGACAGCCTCGGTGTAATCGCCACCTTGGCAGGTGATAATCACATCCATCAATTTTAGCTCGTCGATGGACTTGGCATCTTTCAATACCGGCACATCCTTGCCCACATCCGGGCCGGGCTGCCCTGTTTGCGAGGTGCTAAAAAACACCGGCTCGATCACATCAAAATCTTTTTCTTCACGCATGCGTTGCATGAGCACCGAACCCACCATGCCGCGCCAACCTATTAAACCAACTTTTTTCATCGTATTTGTCCTTGCTAGTATTCGACTGTTTTACGCGTTACTTTGATCCGTTGAAAGTGGCTAGTTTCGAGTGTCGAGTTTCTAGGAAAACCCAGTTCTATTATTCTCTGTCATTCCGTATACCCTCTGGGGCACAAGTGTCGAAATCCAGTAACTCGCCAACCCCTTTAGACTCCGGCCTACGCCGGAGTGACGGAAAATATCACCCATACTTTCCCGAGAAACTAGTTCCTCGCCACTCGTTACTAGAGCGCCGCAACAACCGCATCGCCGATTTCCGAGGTGCTGACCTTGCGCATACCTTCACTATAAATATCCGCAGTGCGCAAACCGTTATCCAGCACAGTTTCGACCGCGGCCTCGATACGATCCGCCAGCGCCACTTCATCCAGCGAATAACGCAACATCATCGCTACCGACAAAATCGTCGCCAGCGGATTCGCCACATTTTGTCCGGCGATATCCGGGGCCGAGCCGTGAATGGGTTCGTACATGCCCTTGCCGTTGGCATCCAGCGAGGCCGAAGGCAACATGCCGATGGAACCGGTTAACATCGCGGCGCAATCAGAAAGAATATCGCCAAACATATTGGTGGTAACCATCACGTCGAACTGCTTGGGTGCGCGCACCAACTGCATGGCAGCGTTATCCACGTACATGTGCGACAGTTCCACTTCGGGATAATCCTTGCCCACCCGAGTCATGACTTCACGCCACAGCTCGGTGCATTCCAGCACATTGGCCTTGTCCACAGAACACAGTTTTTTGCCGCGTTTCATAGCGATTTTAAATGCCGAATGGCCGATGCGCTCAATCTCAGATTCCGAATACACCAAGGTATTAAAGCCTTGCTTCTCGCCATTTTCGAGAATCCGTATACCGCGCGGCTGCCCGAAATAAATACCTCCGGTCAGTTCACGCACAATCATAATATCCAACCCCGCCACCACTTCCGGCTTCAACGTAGAGGCATCAGCTAACTGCTTGTAGAGGATTGCAGGACGCAGATTAGAAAACAATTCCAGCTCCGCACGCAGACCCAACAGACCTTTTTCCGGACGCACACGGATATCCAGCGATTCCCATTGATAGCCCCCCACGGCACCCAGCAGGATCGCATCGGATTCCCTGGCCAAAGCCAAGGTGTCATCCGGCAAGGGTTTACCACTGGCCTCGTAACCAGCGCCACCGACGGGGGCCTCGTTCATTTCGATATCCAGCCCCTCGGTGCGCAAGCTCTCCAACACCTTCACTGCCTCGGCAATGATCTCGGGGCCGATGCCATCACCGGGTAGCACTGCAATCTTTTTTGTCATTACTTTTTCTCTGTAGGGTGGGCACTGCCCACCAGAAAGCTTCACCAATAATCCCGTGAAATGGTGGGCGATGCCCACCCTACGGTGGCTTTAGTGTTGAAATCTTTACTTTAAAACAACCACGGCGCTTCTTTTCCGCGCCGTTCTTCATACCCGCGAATATCATCCACGTGTTGCAAGGTCAGGCCGATATCATCCAACCCGTTGAGCAAACAATGTTTGCGAAATGCCTCCACTTCGAAGGCGATATTCTCGCCATCGGCGGTGGTGATGATTTGCGTTTCAAGGTCAATGGTAAGTTGGTAACCTTCGTTGGCTGCCACGGCCTGAAACAGCTCGTCCACCACCGATGCCTCCAGCACAATGGGTACGATGCCATTTTTGAAACAGTTGTTGAAAAAGATGTCGGCATAACTGGGCGCGATGATGACCCGAAAGCCATAATCAAGCAACGCCCAGGGCGCATGTTCACGCGAGGAACCGCAGCCGAAATTTTCGCGCGCCAAGAGTACGCTAGCACCCTGATAACGTGGCTGATTCAATATGAAATCGGGGTTAAGTGGCCGCCCACTGTTGTCCATGCCCGGTTCCCCGTGATCCAGATAACGCCATTCATCAAACAGGTTAGGGCCGAAACCCGAACGTTTGATAGACTTCAAAAACTGCTTGGGAATAATCGCATCCGTGTCTACATTTGAACGATCTATGGGCGCCACAAGGCCCGCCACTTTTGTAAATTTTTCCATAGTACCTACCCTTTTTGTAGTACCACAGAGGCTCAGAGAAAAACCTTTTTGGCTCTGTGATCTCTGTGGCTAACCATTACAAATCTCGAACGTCCACAAAATGACCCGCGATCGCCGCCGCCGCCGCCATAGCCGGGCTCACCAGATGGGTGCGTCCGCCCCGCCCCTGTCGCCCTTCGAAATTACGATTCGAAGTGGAGGCGCAACGCTCGCCCGGCTCCAGTCGGTCAGCGTTCATGGCTAGGCACATGGAACAGCCAGGCTCGCGCCATTCGAATCCCGCCTCGATAAAAATTTTGTCGAGGCCTTCTTTCTCGGCTTGCGCTTTCACCAGTCCAGAACCTGGCACCACCATCGCCAGCGTCACGTTATCAGCCACCTTGCGACCCTTGGCCACCACCGCCGCAGCACGCAAGTCTTCGATGCGCGAATTGGTGCAGGAGCCGATGAAGGCTTTGTCGATTTTGATTTCAGTGATCGGTGTGTTGGCGTCCAACCCCATGTAGGCCAGCGCAGCACGCATACCCTCGGCCTTGACCGCATCGCTTTGTTGCGCGGGATCGGGCACACGTGAATCGACCGACACCACCATTTCCGGCGAGGTACCCCAGGTCACTTGTGGCTGAATATCGGCACCGTTAAGACGTACCACACAATCGAATTCGGCATCATCATCCGAGTGAAGATCGCGCCATGCCGCCACCGCGGCATCCCATTGTTCCGCGGTCGGTGCGTAAGGACGCCCCTTCACGTAATCAATCGTTTTATCATCCACCGCCACCATGCCCGCGCGCGCGCCACCTTCGATGGCCATATTACACACCGTCATGCGGCCCTCGATGGACAGGTCACGAATGCCCTCGCCACCAAATTCGATGGCATAACCCGTGCCCCCGGCGGTACCAATTTTGCCGATAATGGCCAGCACAATATCCTTGGCGGTGACACCCGGCCCCACCGCACCGTCAATACTCAGCAGCATGTTTTTCGACTTACGCTGAATCAGACACTGGGTGGCCAACACGTGTTCCACCTCGGAGGTACCGATGCCCTGGGCCAGCGCCCCCAGTGCACCGTGAGTAGAAGTGTGCGAATCACCACACACCAGGGTCATACCCGGCAGGGTCGCGCCCTGTTCGGGACTGATCACGTGCACGATGCCCTGGCGGATGTCATCAATCTTGAATTCAGTGATACCAAATTCCGCACAATTGTTATCCAGGGTCTCTACCTGTAAACGCGATACAGGATCGATAATGCCCTGCGCCCGCGCCCCTGCTACGCTTTTCGTGGTAGGCACATTGTGATCCGGGGTGGCGAGATTGGCATCCACGCGCCACGGTGTACGGTCGGCAATGCGCAGGCCCTCAAAGGCCTGCGGTGAGGTCACCTCATGTATCAAATGCCGGTCGATGTAGAGCAGGCAGGTGCCATCGTCCTGGGTACGCACCACATGCTGATCCCACAATTTATCGTAAAGGGTTTTACCGGCCATCATCTCTTCCTCGGTTCTTTCAATCGGGTACTGCGGGTGCTGGCAATACTTTGTTGCACTTGGGCGGAATTTTAGTGCAATTCATAAATAACAACAATTCTATATTTTAATAACTTGCATTCCATAAAGGAATAAATAAACTGGCCAGATGGACACCGTCAATCTGCACACCTTTATCATCGCCGCCGAGTTGAAATCCTTCTCACGTGCGGCGGAACAGCTTTACCTCACCCAGCCTGCCATCAGCAAACGCATCGCCACTCTGGAGGAAGAATTGGGTGCCGCGCTGTTCGACCGCATCGGCCGTCGCGTCAGCCTCACTGAGGCCGGACGCGAATTGTTACCACGCGCCAAAGCAATCCTGCGTGATATCGAAGACAGTCGGCGATTGATTTCCAACCTCAGTGGACGTGTTGCCGGGCGGCTCAGTATCGGCACCAGCCATCACATTGGATTACATCGCATCCCCCCAGCACTGCGTCAATTTACCCAACAATATCCTGACGTGGATCTGAATTTGCAATTCATGGATTCGGAAGCAGCCTGTCGCGCCGTGCATAACGGCGAATTGGAATTGGGTATCGTGACGCTGCCATTGGAACCCATGGCCGAGCTTGAGAGCGAATTATTATGGCGAGATCCACTGGCCATTGTGGTGGGACAAGATCACCCCTTTGCGTTGCGCGCAATGAATTCCATCAACAAAACTGGCAGCAAATCTATCGACAAGCCCATCAATATAAAAGAACTCGCTCAACACCCAGCAATATTGCCTAGCGAAGTGACCTACACCCGCGAATTACTGGAACGCACATTTGCCCCGCGAGGAATGCGCTTGCAGGTGGTGATGACCACGAATTATCTCGAAACCATCAAAATGATGGTGAGCATCGGGCTGGGGTGGTCGGTACTGCCGGAGACGATGTTAAGCAAAGATTTGGTCACACTGAAAGTGCCAGAACTGCAATTCATTCGACAACTGGGACTCGTCCATCACCGCGCACGCACTCTGTCGAATGCTGCACGGGCGATGATTAAAGCCTTGCGTGCTTGCGCTGACAACTAGCGCTCTTTCGGCCGTAATGTTCCGGGACATAACGTGAAATAGAAACAGGTTCCCTCTTCTGGCTGGGACTTCACCCAAATCCGCCCCATGTGCCGCCGCACCACCCGAAACACCGTGGCCATGCCAATGCCGCTATCTTCATATTCCGAACCGTGCAGGCGTTGAAAAGGTTCAAAAACTTTGCCTGCATAGTCCTGATTAAAACCTACGCTATTGTCCCGAACAAAATAGACCGTCTCCCCATTCTCACTCTCCACGCCCACTTCGATAGTGGCGAGTTGTCTGCTTTTTGTGTATTCCCAAGCATTGGACAACAGGTTCGTCATGACAATCTTTAACAACGGCTCATCACCCCGACATTGCATTTCAGGGGCAATAAAAAGTTCAACATTGCGATTCGGATACTTCTGACGCAAAGTTTTCTCCACCGCCTGCACCATATTCGTCAGATCCACCGCAGCCTCCCGAAAGCTACCCCGCGTAACACGCGACAAACGCAATAAGTCATCAATCAGGCGAGACATATTTTGTGCGCTGTTACGAACTCGCTGCAAAAAATTCAAACCCTCGACATCAATGCGATCGCCATAATCTTCTAACAGCACCTGGCTAAAACCATCAATCGAACGTAGCGGTGCACGCAAGTCATGAGACACCGAGTAACAAAAAACTTCCAGCTCTTCACTGGAAATCGATAAATCAGGAAATCGATAAATCAGCGGTTCGTTGCAACACCATCTCCTCAAGATTGTCGCGCTGCGCCATCAACTCAGATTCAAATTTTTTCTGGTCGGTGATATCCAGAGAATAAACCCGCACTGTTTCAAGTTCGGGAATCAATGTGACCCAGTTCTGAAATAATGCTCACCCATTTTGGTTTCTTTTTTCACCATTTCCAGTTCAGAGGAACGTAGCTGCGTCACCGATGTTCGCAACTTCTCAAACAGCGCACGCTGTGCGGCTTCTTTATCCGCATGGGCAAACAGACGTTTGGCGACGGGATTCATATAGGTCACCTGGGCACAAGCCTAAACAACTAACCGACAGGTTGGGGTTATCTACTGTGGAAATAAAAAAACCTCGGATGACCGGGGCTTTCAGGGCAAGCAGGCTGAGCGGCTTTAAAATTGTACACCCACGCTGAAGAAAACAACGTCTTCCTCAATCGTTGTCACTTCCAACTCCAGCTGCGCAATGCCAATCCCGAACCCCAGACCTATACCATAAGAAACACCAGTATCTGTTTCAGATATGGAACCTATAGTGACCTTTTCATTCACAAAACCACCTTTGACCTTGAAATAAATCGGTCCTGCAGTACGAAAAGCCAGATACAAAGCTTGCGTATCCACCTCAACATCAAAACCCAAAAAATCCCCTTTATCGACGGTGGTAGTAATTTCACCTTCCAGCGCTAAATCACCAACTCCGACTCCCAAACCATAGCCCACCATAACGCCAACATTTGTGGTATCACTCACGCCACCCACGTCAATCAACATCGGGCCAGCCTTGGCACCAAAAAACCACTCCGCCGATACGGGTGTTACGACAAACAAGCCCAGCAAAATCACCAGAATTAATTTTTTTATTGGATGCATCGTTTTCACCTTTATGCTGTTATCTCATTATTATCAAAACAGACTGTAAACTGTAGCAACACCAAGCATAAACCATACTCAAAAAAACCTAAACACTGGCATTCTCATGGATAACGAAATCACCCACACCCTGGTTCCACTGGGCCTCGGCTTCATCGCCTACTTTGTGATGCATTCCCTATTGGCCTCGCTGTGGATGAAACAAAAAATACAACGACGCTGGCCCCAAATGATGCCGGCCTATCGGTTGAGCTTCAACGTTCTGTCAATCCTCTTGTTGATTCCGCTGATTTGGTTGATGCAGAAAAATTCAGGGCCACTGGTCTGGCAATGGGTCGGCATCATGGGCGGGTTAATGAAGGGGCTGACTATCGCCGCCGTGCTCGGTTTTATCTGGTCACTCAAATCCTACGACAACATGGTTTTTCTGGGTGTCACCCAGTGGCGCAAACGACACACAGATAGCAGCGACCCCGAATCATTGCGCATTTCCACCCTGCATCGCTTTGTGCGTCACCCCTGGTATTTTTTCTTTTTGGTGGTGATGTGGACACAAGACCTGCATCTCACGCAATTGGTCGTCTACAGTCTGATTACCGCCTACTTGGTGATCGGCTCACGGATGGAGGAACGCAAACTCATTGTGCATTATGGTGCGGCTTATCGAGATTACGCCCGGCAAGTGCCCGGACTGGTCCCGCTACCTTGGCGCTGGTTAAAAAAAGAGGAAGCCGGTCGGCTGGAAAAACGGGCAGCCAGCGCTGACGCTGATTAAACGCGACTAAAACAATCTGGAAGAAAAATGTAACGGATGCTATAAACAAAACCGTTCACAACGAACAATCAATGCAAACAAATCTCAAGAGGCCTGTTTATAAATCAAACCAGGGTTCAGCAATAATTCACCGTGCTTAACCTGCTCCAGTGGGCAACCTTCAGTATCGCATTGTGCTACCCGGTCAAAAAGATACATTACACCCTGATCCTTAAAAGATTCGTAAATGGTTTTTCCCAAAAACGACCCAATCGCACGCCCATATTCGTGTTTTTCCACAACCCCGCCCTCAATTTAATCTGATTTAAAACGCCTCGCCGAAGTCCGACATCGCGCCACCAGTAAATCCATTATCGTCCAGCTCTACACACTCTTGAGTATTCCCTGACAATAAGGTTCAACGTAGCCTTGGGGTCTGAAAAACTGTGAAAACCATCACATAAACGCAGATCTGTTTTCAAATAAGGACAGCTCAAAAATTCCAACGACAAGCCAATATCGTGTGATACATCCCGACTCCTTGGCTAGTCGTTATAGCCAGGGAGATTTCATATCTATCATTACGGCGCGGGCCGCACCCACAGTGCAGCAACAACGAATGCCAGTAACGCTAATAATGCTGCCAGCCAATAGACGTTGGCGGCACCGATCGTGTCCCACCCCAGGCCACTGACAAGACTGCCCGCCGCGCCACCGGCACCAAAACTGAGACTGCTGTACAAGGCCTGCCCCCGCCCCTGATTTCGCCCGGTAAAGTTACGGTGAATTAATTGAATGGCAACGGCGTGATAAACACCAAAACTGGCGGCATGTAAAATTTGCGCGAAGATCATCACCGTCAGCCACTCGGGAAACTGACCAATCAACACCCAACGCAAGACCGTCAACCCCAGGCTGAGCAGCAACAGGAACCTCAAACCGAAGCGTGGCACCCAACGATGCATGAACATGAATACAGCAACTTCGGCCACCACTCCCAGCGCCCACAATTGGCCAATGATCGAACGCGAATACCCATAATCTTCCATGTACAGGGTATAAAAGGTGTAATACGGGCCGTGACTGGCCTGCATCAAAAAACACACCACCAACAGCGACAACACTTCTGGCCGCCGCAACACTGTGAACAAAGGTTCGTGAGCGAGGGGCAAATGTTGGGAAGCCTGCTCCGGCACCAGCAGGCTGGATAACCAGATACCGGCAAAAAGCATGATCAGAATCACCGGCAGGATAGCCGCGCCCTGAGCATCCAGCACCGGCCCCAACGCCGCCACCGCGATGATAAAACCGATGGAACCCCACAGCCGAATACCGCTGTAACGATGGCTTTGTTTACCGAGGTAATTAAAGGTGGTGGCCTCGAATTGTGGCAGCGTGGCATTCCAGAAAAAACTGAACGTCACCATCACGACCGCTAACCACCAATAGCGACTGTCAAGAAACACCCCGGCAAAACACACCGTCCCCAACAAACAGCCAATGCGCACAATGCGCATGCGTTGGCCGGTGCGATCCGCCACCCAGCCCCAGATATTGGGCGACACAATCTTGGTGGCCATCACCATTGCCATCAGGGTGCCGATGTCGCGTGCAGAGAAATCCAGTTGTTTGAGGTACAACGACCAGTACGGAATCAGCGCACCGATGGAGGCGAAGTAGAAAAAATAAAAACCGGACAATCGCCAATAAGGCACCGCATGTGAAGACAAGGCTGGCCGCTTGCTTTCAGCCACTACTCGGCGCTAGCAGAAATGACGGGAGTACCGCTCTCCACATCGGCATTCTGCGCACGATGACGCAGCAGGTGATCCATCAACACCATGGCCAGCATCGCCTCGGCGATAGGAGTGGCGCGAATACCGACGCAGGGGTCGTGCCGACCTTTGGTGATAACCTCAATGGCCTCACCTTGCAGGTTCACGCTCTTGCCCGGCAGGCGCAGACTGGAGGTCGGTTTGAGCGCCATGCTCACCAGAATATCCTGGCCGCTGGAAATGCCACCGAGAGTGCCACCGGAATGATTGGAAAGAAAACCTTCAGGGGTAATTTCGTCACGGTGTTCAGTGCCCTTTTGATTAACACAGCCAAAACCGGCGCCGATCTCCACGCCCTTCACCGCGTTGATGCTCATCATGGCGTGGGCGATATCAGCGTCGAGGCGATCGAAGATAGGTTCGCCCAGCCCCGGCATCATACCGCTGGCCACTACGTTAATACGCGCGCCGATGGAGTCGCCTGACTTGCGCAGGGCATCCATGTAGTCTTCCAGTTCTTTTATTTTACTGGCATCAGGACAAAAGAAGGGATTATTATGCACCTCGCTCCAGTCCAGCGTTTCCGCAACTACCGGACCGAGCTGTTTGAGATAACCACGAATAGTGATCCCACAGTTTTCCCTGAGATATTTTTTGGCGATGCCACCAGCCGCCACGCGCATCGCCGTTTCACGCGCTGAGGAACGTCCACCACCGCGATAATCGCGCATCCCGTATTTTTGCTGGTAGGTATAATCGGCGTGGCCAGGACGAAAGCGATCCTTGATTTCGGAATAATCCTTGGAGCGTTGATCGGTGTTATGAATGATCAATGAAATCGGCGTACCGGTGGTCTTGCCTTCAAACACACCCGAGAGAATTTGCACCTCATCGGCCTCACGTCGCTGAGTGGTATGGCGTGAAGTACCGGGTTTACGCAAATCCAGGTCACCCTGCAAATCGGCCTCGCTCAGGGCCAAGCCAGGCGGGCAGCCATCAACAATACAACCAATGGCCGGGCCGTGGCTCTCGCCAAATGACGTAACGGTAAACAGTTTTCCAAAGCTATTTCCAGACATGAGCGCATTGTAACAGGAACGGCTGCCCCATGGCCGTCCCTCTAAACAACTCCCATTAATGCGTCGGCACTACGATCGGGTTAATCGGTGAGATCGGCGACGGTATGTTGATGTGTTTCTGCTCGCCCTCCTGCGCTGGCGGAAGGTCTACTTTACGCACTACCCTTTTCGACTCGAATTCGGTCGGCTCAGATTCCGTCGGTCTGGACTCGGTCAGTTCGGACTCGGTCAGCTCAGATTCCGTCGGCCTGGACCCGGTCAGTTCGGATTCGGTCAGATTGGAGTCGATCACAATCGGTTTAACGATGGGCTTTTCTGTCACGGGCATCGAACCCTCTATGCGCTGTGGCTTGCCACTCTCGCCACCTTTAATGAACTGTTCACCCTCCGCCGCCGTAGAAATTTGCTTGCCGTCACTGAACAAGGCCTTTTCGGCCGCCTTATTCATAACAATAATGGCAATGCGTCGGTTAATGGGATGACCCGGTTCTGCTTTGTTAAACAGCACCATCGAAGACAGTCCCACCACCTTGGCCATCTTCACTGCGGCCAAACCACCGATAACAAGTTCTCGGCGCGAGGCATTAGCGCGATCCGCCGACAGCTCCCAGTTACTGTAATTTTCACGTCCCACAAACCGCGACGCATCGGTGTGGCCAGTCAGACTGATACGATTTTCCACGGTGTTAATGGTCTTGGCCAGTTCGTGAAGGATCTGCTTGGTGTAGCCCTTCAGTTCTGCGCTACCACTGTCGAACATGGGCCGATTTTCTTTGTCGACAATCTGGATGCGCAGACCTTCGGGCATGATGTCCAGTAGCAACTGATCCTTAAAGGGTTTAAGCGCCTGACTGGCTTCGATCACTTTTTTCAATTCTTCCATCAGCGATTCCAGCTGCGCTTTCTCGGCTTGAGCAGCTTGTTCGATTTCGTGTTGGGTCAACTCGTGGGGTTTCTGTGCATTATCCTTGGAATCATCCCCTTCGGAAATCTTCTGCCCCCCACCCAAATCGATTAACTCCTGGCTCTTGCCGGCAGCATTAGCTTCCGCGAGTCCCTGAAGGGTAGGGGTAAAATAATCGGACATCGCGGCCTTCTCTTCCGGAGTAGTTGCAGCGATCAGCCACAACAACAGAAAGAACGCCATCATCGCCACCGCAAAATCGGCAAAGGCCACCTTCCAACCACCGCCATGATGGCCGTGCCCGGCCTTCTTGATCTTCTTGACGATGATGGTTTGATTTTCCATGCACTATTTTTTCAGATAAATTCCAAACTGAGTGGCATTACAGAAACGCTGCATCAAAATGAAACAGCACTGGCACATGGATTTCTATTCTGTTTTACCTTTGACAAAATCTTCCAATTCCTGAAAACCGGGGCGATGGTGGGATTCGAGCGCCTTGCGGCCAAACTCCACGGCAATCTGGGGCGCATACCCATTCAACGAGGCCAGCAGGCACACCCTGATGCACTCGAACACCTTACTGTCATCTTCGACCATCGCCGTCAGACTGGTGGCCATCGGCCCCACAAAACCGTAGGCAAACAAAATGCCCAGAAAGGTGCCCACCAGGGCGGCCGCCACATGTTTGCCCAGTTCCTCGATGGGGCCACCGATGGAGGCCATGGTGATGACGATGCCCAGCACCGCCGCGACAATCCCGAAACCGGGCAGAGCGTCAGAGACCACCGTAAACGCCGCAGGCACTTTCGCTGATTCGTGGTGGTGAGTGTCCAGCTCCACATCCATCAGATTTTCAATTTCGAAGGGATTCATATTGCCGCCCACCATCAGACGCAGGTAATCGGCAATAAAATCCAGGGCGTGATGATTTTTGAGGATTTTGGGGTATTTCTGAAAAATGGCGCTCTCATGAGGCTCATCGATATCACTCTCCAGCGCCATCAAACCTTCTTTGCGCGCCTTGGTAAAAAGGTCATACATCAAGCCCAATAATTCCATATAACTCTGTTTGTTATGCTTGGAACCCACAAAGAGCTTGCCCAAGGCGCGAAAAGAATCCTTAATCACCGTGATCGGATTGGCAATCACAAAGGCGCCAAACGCCGCGCCACAAATAATCAACACCTCAAACGGTTGCCACAGCGCAATTAATTTGCCGTGTGCGAGAACAAAGCCCCCGCCGACACAAGCTAAAACGACAATCATTCCGATAATAAATTTCATTATGTGCTTTCTTCGATCAAGACTTTAAACGCTACAACTATCGGCAGGAACTGGCCTGGCTTGAGAATGGTTCAGATAAATTTTTTCAAAAGAATAATTCCGTCGACAGCAATAAATCTGGGCATAATTCAACCAATCACATTGCGTCCGCTCCCATTCTGGTTTAATCTAGCGCGCTGCTTTTTGGCCAGAATCGGGCCGAGACAGTAAACCTGGAGAGGTGTCCGAGCGGTTGAAGGAGCACGCCTGGAAAGCGTGTATACGTTAACGCGTATCGAGGGTTCGAATCCCTCCCTCTCCGCCATTTTAACTTATAACTAGCTGATATGTATACTGTTTATATATTTATAAGATTTCTACCCAAACTCCGATTCATCATTGAATCATTTTTCCCTGTGCCAATAATCTTGGCAGTCATTAATAATAAGTAACCTGTTGAAGACATTCTTCATCGAAACGTAACCTTTCCTCATGTAATAGAAAGTCGGCCAAAACACGCTTATCCCTATGTAAAAGACATGGGCGATTACGTTACCAATTGATCCCAGAAATAGTGCAATAAACAATAGCCCCACTAGTTAGACCCCAATTGAAGCGATTATCAGAGTTCAGTTGATATTCAGCGTTATCAGGTTGTTCAAAGTCATACGTTGTCAGGGTTAATACTCTTGGCTGGATTATTAAAAATAGAAGCCGCCAAAGCGAATAGTGGCTATCGGGTGTGTTTGCTGTAATGAACTCACTGCATCACATCGTTTGTGGTTTCTGCTAGAGATTGTGGCCACCATTTTTTTGGTGGAAATCAGAAAACAATGCAAAGTGACCAGAAACCTATTGCGGTGTACGTTATTCCTTAAAGACGAAATTCACTGGTCTCTCCACTTGCTTCAAGATCAGAAGCAAGGCGCTCATAGTCGAAATAACAACAGAGCGATTCAGGAAGATTATTCAGAAGTCCGGTGTCATCGATGTAGTCATAAACGTAATCGAGGATGGAGGACTCATAAAATATTCCACTATTACCCAGTACGACTAAAACATCTTCAACAGATCTTCCGAATGTTGAGCACCGATAGTAGATTTCATTCTTCTCAGCATCGCCTAACAACTCTACCTCATCAAACCATAGAGCTATGTCACACTGATGGATACAACAGACCTCAAACAGCTCCTGGATTATCTCCTTTAATAAAGTCTATATCATATTTCTCAACCCCACTTGATTCGCACCAAGTCTGTAGGAACCACCACTTCTCTTTAATGCTCATTTAAGCTACAAGCATGCCAAAATACGCCCCTTCAGCGGATTTTCTCAGGAAATTTTCCAAAAATTCCAATTCTCCCTTACAATCAAGGAATACAAACTACAATTAACCACGAATTGATCACTTAGGAAATGGATTTTCTATAATCTCATTCCCCGGTAACCCCTGTTCCTGATTTACTGCGTGCCTCGGCCCGCAGGATGGAGAATTTTTCTCACGACAAGGAAAGTACACGATGAAAATTGCCCAAGTTTCTCCCCTTACCGAAAGCGTGCCACCCCTGCAATACGGCGGTATTGAACGTATTGTTTCCTATTTAACCGAAGAACTGGTGGCACAGGGCCACGATGTAACGTTATTTGCCAGCGGTGACTCAGTCACCTCGTCAACATTGATTGCACCGTGTAAGCGGGCACTAAGACTCGACGGCTGTAAGGAACCACAAGCGCATCATTTGGTCATGTTTGAGGAGCTTTATCGACGCTCGTCCGACTTCGATATCATCCATTTTCACACCGGCTATCAACATTTTCCCATGGGACGCCGGCTAACGGTGCCCCATGTGACCACCCACCACGGCCGTCTGGATATTCCTGAAATTACGCTACTGAATCGTGAATTCCAGGAAATTCCCGTGGTATCTATTTCTGACTCGCAGCGTGAACCCCTACCCTACGCCAACTGGCAAGGCACAGCCTACAACGGACTGCCACTGGATCTTTACCATTGCCAATCTAGCCCAAACGATTACCTGGCCTTTTTAGGTCGCATCTCCCCTGAAAAAGGCATCGATGAAGCCATCGACATTGCCCGACAGACCGGCCGAAAATTAAAAATTGCCGCCAAAATCGACCCCGTTGACGAACAATATTTCACGGAAATCATCCAACCCCTGTTGGCTCTGCCCGGTATCGAATTTATCGGCGAGATTAGCGATGCACAAAAACAGGACTTCCTGGGCAATGCCAGCGCCCTGCTATTCCCCATTAATTGGCCGGAACCATTTGGCTTGGTGATGACCGAAGCAATGGCCTGTGGAACCCCGGTGATTGCCTACAATCGCGGTGCCGTTTCCGAGGTGATAGAACACGGCGTGACCGGATTCATCGTCGATGATTTGCACGAGGCCATCCGTGCCGTTGACGAACTTCACGCCATCGACCGCCAACAATGCCGCCGCGTTTTCGAAGAACGTTTTTCGGCACAACGCATGACCCAAGACTATCTAGGTCTATACGAGCAGCAAATTTTTCGCAGTCGGCAGGCCACCCTATTCGAACACTATCCACAACCACAGATGGCGAGTTAGTGACATTGATTGTTGATGCTATTAACAACACCACAAGAGTAAACACTCTATGACCTCAGACGATATGATTCATATCGGCAAGCACTCTTATGTGCCGACCACTTCATCTCGTCTGGATGACCGCACCCGCGTACTCAAACACGGCAGCACCTTTGCCGTGTTTGATCGCTACGGTGATATTCATGCCCTGGGCCACAGCGAACAGGGCATCTACCACGAAGACACACGTTTTCTGTCGCAACTGGATCTGAGACTCGCCGATGGTCGCCGTCCGGTATTGTTGAATTCAACCCTCAAACAAGACAACAGCCTACTCACCGTCGACCTGACCATCCCGGAAATCATTGAAAACAATAAACTGGTGGTACGCATCGACACCGTACATGTATTTCGCGCCAAACTGATTTATCGGAATACCTGTTACGAACACCTACGGCTGTGCAACTACGGGGCCACAGCCGTTAACATTCCCTTCACCCTGGCCTTCGATGCCGACTTCGCGGATATTTTTGAAGTGCGTGGCAACAAACGCAAGGCGCGTGGTCGCTGCCTGCCGGTCAAGGTACAGAAACAAACTATCACCCTCGGTTACATTGGTCTGGACAACGTCACTCGTCGCACCCATATTCAACTGGAAAACGCCAACGCCAACATCAGCGATAACAACGCCCATTTTGAGGTGGCACTCGCGCCCGGCGAAGACAAGGATATATATTTCAGCATTCAATGTGATGCGGGCCAAGAGACCACACCCACCACTCATTATCTTGACGCATTACAAAAGGTCTCGGATGAATTAAAAGCTGCGCGTGAAAAGCACTGCGCCATTTTTACTTCCAACGAACAATTTAACGACTGGCTGAACCGCTCGCAAGTCGACCTTAACCTGCTCATCAGCGACACTCCTCATGGCCCCTATCCCTTTGCCGGAGTGCCTTGGTTCAGCACCCCGTTCGGGCGCGACGGTCTAATCACCGCCTTGCATTCTCTGTGGATCAATCCCGGTATTTCACGCGGCGTGTTGAGCTTTCTTGCCGCCAGCCAAGCCACTGAAGTCGATCCGCTGCGCGAGGCCGAACCGGGGAAAATCCTCCACGAAACCCGTGGTGGCGAAATGTCCAGCCTCGGCGAAGTCCCCTTCGCCCAGTATTACGGAAGCATTGATGCGACCCCCTTGTTTGTGGTGCTCGCCGGCGCCTATTACCAACACACTGGCGACCGCGCCTTTATCGAATCCATCTGGCAAAACATCGAAGCGGCACTGGCATGGATTGACGACTATGGCGACAAAGATGACGATGGGTTTTTTGAATACGCCAGTCAAAATGAAAAAGGCTTATCACAACAAGGCTGGAAAGATTCCGACGACTCGATATTTCATGCCAACGGCAATGCCGCAAGCGGCGCTATCGCCCTCTGTGAAGTGCAAGCCTATGTCTACGATGCCTGGTGCTGCGCGGCTAAGCTCTACTTAATGTTAGGCCAGTCCAGCATAGCAAAGACGCTGGAGGAAAAAGCCATCAGCTTGAAAAAACACTTCAACCAGGCCTTTTGGTGCGAAGAGCTTGGCACCTATGCACTGGCACTGGACGGTGAAAAACGCCCTTGCTGGGTGCGTTCATCCAATGCCGGGCACGTGTTATTCAGTGGCATCGCCACCCGGCGTTACGCCCGGCGCGTAGTCGAAACATTAATGGACGACGCCAGTTATTCCGGCTGGGGAGTACGCACTATCGCCACTAGCGAAAAACGTTACAACCCCATGTCGTATCACAATGGTGCAGTCTGGCCACACGACAACGCCATGATCGCCCTGGGCTTCGCCCGCTACGGCTACCGTAAAGAAGCCGCAAAAATCCTCACCAGCCTGTTCGAAGCCAGCCTGTTTCTTGATTTGCGCCGCATGCCGGAATTGTTCTGCGGCTTTCTCAAACGCAAAGGCGAAGGCCCCACGCTTTATCCGCTCGCCTGTGCCCCGCAAGCCTGGTCCAGCACGGTGATATTCGCCCTGTTACAAGCCTGTCTAGGCTTGGAAATAAGTAACACACCACAGCCAAAAATTAATTTCTGCAACCCCTACTTGCCCCCGTGGCTGGATTCATTGGAAATTAAAAACCTCACCATCGGCACTGCATCCGTGGATGTTTTTATCCAGCGTTACGCCAATGACGTGGGCGTTAACGTGTTGCGGCGAGAAGGGAATGTCCAAGTAACGGTGGTAAAATAAAACGGTTACTGAATTCAAACCCCAACGATTCAGCTTCCGTAAGTTTCATTCTTATTCGATACTCGCGATAAATTTCCGCAGAGCCTGTTCATAATCTGGCTGGCTCAGTAAAAACCCAGAATTATGATCACCGTGAATTTTGACCAAAGATTTTGGCGAGTTCGCAGCAAGGTAAACCTTCTCGCCCAGTCTAAACGGAATAATGTCGTCCTCCGTACTGTGCACAACCAGCAGAGGAACCGTCACGCGTTTAACAGCCTCTGCGGTATTAAACTCAAAGCGCATGGGCACAATACGCGACATCACCGGCAAAAGACTATTGGCCATATCCTTTGCCGAACTGAACGTCGATTCCAGAATCAAGGCGCCCGGCCGTACCTTCGCGGCCAAACCCGCCGCCAGATTGGCGGCCACCGCACCCCCCAATGATCGTCCAAAGAGAATAACCTGCTGTGGGACAAAATCTTTTTCCTCTAGCAAATATTGCCAGGCCGCCATGGCATCGGCATACAAACCTGACTCACTGGCTTTTCCCTGACTACGTCCATAGCCACGGTAGTCGAAAATAAATACATGCAGACCCAGCCGATGAAAAATTTTCACCGATTCGCGCCGGTGGGAAATATTTCCGGCATTGCCGTGAAAAAACAGCAAGACCCGGGTCGCACCCACACGCGGAATAAACCAGCCATGTAAGCGGACACCATCCGCGCTATCCAAAATGGCATCCTCGTACCGCAAGCCCCAATCGGCTGGCGTCTCAATCAGACTTTTGGAAGGATAGAAGATCATCGCGGGCTGTTGGTAGAACAACCAACCCCCAAACAAAGAAAATATAAACACCAAGACAAGAAAACCACTAAACATCGTCGTTACACCTCGCCTTCCTGATACATCCATGCGCATCTATAACGCAAGCAAACACGCATCACCAGACATTCATCGGCTGCAACGCGCCCGATAGACCCACAAGCCGTAAATCACTGCATTCCAGATAAAAACCCCGATACCGATGGTGATGCCCACGTCATAAGACATCCCCTGCGGATAGATTAATGGCACAAGGTAATGCGCAACAAACCCGCCCTCGTAACCCGCCTGCCCCGCCGCCGCACGAAAATAATTCTCGAGAGGTGTAAAAGGGCAGTACCAGGGGGTCAGATTAACCACCGAAGCCCAGAGCGCCATGGGCACATGTATCCAAGCAATCCAACGATGCAAGAAAACCAATAACGCACCGAAAACCACAAAGACAATAAATGCCATATGCAGTAGTAAAACAGCATCTGCCAGAAAATTTGAAAACACCTTATCAGCCCCCTGCGTGCACACCCAACAAACAAGTACCGTTGTTTATTTTGGCGGCCATTTAATGTTTAAGCAAACAAGCGCCGAACCCCCTGTTTCGCATCTTCCAGAATTCGATACCCCGCCGGAATTAACAACAGAGTCAAAAAGGTCGCATACAAAATGCCAAAACCCAGCGATACCGCCATGGGAATGAGGAATTGTGCCTGGGTGCTTTTTTCCAGCAACAACGGCGTAAGACCCGCGAAGGTGGTAATCGACGTAAGTAAGATGGGCCGGAAACGCGCGCCACCGGCGGTACGCAACGCTTCATCCAGCGTCATGCCTTCACGCCGTTTGCGATTAATCCAGTCCACTAGCACCAGGCTGTCATTGACCACGACCCCGGCCAGCGCCAACATCCCCATCAGGCTCATGATACTGAGATTCAGCCCCATCACCATGTGCCCCAACAACGCCCCGACAATGCTGAACGGGATCACAATCAACACCAGCATCGGTTGTACGTAGGAACGAAACGGAATCGCTAACAGGGAGTAGATGGCGAACAAGGTAAAAATCGCGCCCGAGATGAGGCTGCCAAAAGTCTCGCCCTGCTCGCGCTGCTCGCCTTCGAAGCTGTACCGCACCCCAGGATATTTCACCAGCAATCCGTCCATAAACAATCGCAAATCACGGGCGATGGCACGCGCATCGGTGGTCTTTTTATCGAGATCAGCGGTCACGCTGATGACCCGCTGGCGATCGATGCGACGAATCGTCGCAAAGCCGTGGCCCATTTCCACCGCCGCCACATTGCCGAACGGTATCTGCACGCCATCGGCAGTACGAATACGCATGGTATCGAGGCTACCCAGGTCACGGCGTTCGGCTTCGGGGTAACGCACCATCACCCGCACATCGTCACGACCGCGTTGGATGCGCTGCGCCTCGGCACCGAAAAAAGCCTGCCGCACCTGTCGGCCCAACTCCGTGGTCGAAAGCCCCAGCAACTCTGCTTCGGGTCGCAACGTAAGTATGATCTCCGGTTTGCCGTCTTCAAAGCTGTCACGAATTTCGTACACACCAGGATACTGATGCAACTGTTCGCGCACCAGAGCAGCAACCTCCGCCAACACGGTGAAATCCTGCCCGCTAAGTTGCACGTCGATGGGGTCGCCTCCGCGGCCAATTTCGGCACGATAGGTCAGCTCTTTGGCTCCGGGAATTTCACCGATAGCCCGACGCCAGGCATGCACCAGTTCGCGAGTACTGACCGCCACCTTTCGCTCCTCCGGTGGCACCAGGGCCAGGCTCACCTGTCCTAGCACCGCGCTGCCGCCACCCGCCGGAGGCCCGCCCCCGCCACCGGCCCAACCGGTATTAATCATGATACTGCTGATCACCGAGTTGCCTTCAATATCAACAAATCGTGCTTGCAGCTTTTCCGCCGCCCTGGCCATGGTCGCCAGATGACGCGCGGTGACCTCGGCGGATGTGCCGGACTGCATCACCAGGGTGGCGCGTGCGGTTTCACTATCCACCCGCGGAAAGAAGGTAAAGGCGTAACGGCCACTGGCCGCAAAGCTGACCACCACAATCGACACTGCAACAAAAATGGCCAAGGTTAAATAGCGCCGTTTAAGGACTTTAACCAGCAGCGGTTGATAAAAATATTTAACGAAATATTCCAGCCCATCAGCCACCCGGCGTTGCAGACGCGACAACGGGTTGAGGCGTTTGCGTTGATGATCAATGCGTATATAACGCAAATGTGCGGGCAAAATAAGTTTGGATTCCACCCACGAAAACAACAACACTGGAATAACAACGGCAGGAATCTGCGCGAAAATCGGCCCACGGTGCCCTTCCATAAACAGCAACGGTGCAAAGGCCACCACCGTGGTGAGCAGGCCAAAAGTCACCGGCACCGCAACCTCCTGTGCACCCCGCACCGCCGCGTCCACCGCGGCACCTTCCTCAGAGCCTGAACGTTTGAGGTGACTGAAAATGTTTTCACCGGTGACAATGGCATCATCCACAACGATGCCCAGCACCAGAATAAACGCAAACAGGCTGATGATATTAATCGTCACACCCAGCTCCGGCATCAACCACAGCGCGCCCATAAAACTGATGGGAATACCCACGCACACCCACAATGCCACCGAGATACGCAGGAACAAAGCCAGGCACAAAAAGATCAGCAGACCACCCTGCCAGGCGCTGTTCAACAATGTTTGCAAACGCAATTTAACGATGCGTGACCGATCCCGCCATTCACCCAGCGACACATCGGCCGGTAGCTGCGCGCTTTTTATAGTGATGTAATCCTTAACCACCTGGCCGATATCCAAGGCACTCTGATCACCGGTGCGGAAAACCTTGACCAACACTCCCGGCTTGCCATTAAAGGTCATGGCCAACGGATCTTGCTCAAACCCATCGTAAATCGTCGCCACGTCGCCCAAAGTTAAACGGGTGCCATCGGGGCGCGCTCGTAACACGATCTGCGCATAATCAGTACCACGATAAGCCTGCCCCTGAGTGCGCAATAAAATTTCACCGCCCTCGGTACGAATCGAGCCTGCGGGCAAATCCACCGACGAGCGCTGTATCGCCTGCGTCACCGCATCGAAAGTCAAATCGTAACGATTGAGCGCCTGCTCGCTGAGTTCAATACTGATTTCCGGGGCGCGCACCGCATTCAGTTCAACCTGATTGAGCATCGGCAAGGCAGCGAGATCATCGCGCACCTCTTCACCGTAACGGCGCAGCTCGCGCTCCGACAATTCGCCCACGCCCGCCGCAGAAACGACCACGCTAATCACCTCGCGCCGAAACACCACCACGTTGTACGTGGCGCGTTCCACTTCGTCGGGAAAGGTGCTGATGGCATCGACGCGTGCCTTGATGTCTTCCAGCAATTGATGGGGATTCGTATTCGAGTGCACCGCCACGCGAATGCGCGCGATTCCTTCATTGGCGACCGAGGTCATTTCTTTAACGCCATCGAGACTTGCAATCGCCTCTTCGACGCGAATCACCAGCGACTGCTCCACCTCCGCCGGTGTCGCCCCCCGGTAGTTGAGACCGATGGTCACCACGTCGCTTTCAAACGAGGGGAACACCTCCAGCGGAATGCGATTCAACGCGGCATGACCGCCCAGCGCGAGAATGATCACCATCATCAGATTGGCGGCCACCGGATTACGCGCAAACCAGTTGATCATGCCGTGCATGCTTTAATCCCTCAACACCGCTTAGTGCGCCAACACAGGCAAGGGCGGATACTCTCTCTCGCCGTTCTGTTCGCCGGCAATCTCAACCGCCGTGCCCTCACGTGCAAAAGGCATTGGCGTCAAAGAGATACGTTCTCCCGCCTGCAAACCGGCGCTGACGATAACCTGACCACCCTTGCGCAACACCACCTGCACGGCGCGACGTTCAATCTGATTTTGTGCGTTGACCACCAACACCTGGCCATCATTTTCCACCGCCTGACGCGGCAATACGAACACATTGTTCAGTAAGTGCCCGGAAATATCGGCCTCCACAAACTGGCCCATTTTCAGCGGCGGGGTGCTACCCTGTTGCTGTTTTTTATACTGGAAAGGGTGGTCAATTTTCGCCACCACAAACAATTGACGACTGGCAACATCGATCGCACTTTCAGTGCGCACCAATCGACCCTGCCACTGATTCACCACACGGCCAACGCGCGTTCTCAAAATCACCGGCGCGCTGTGCCAGTTGCCATTGGGTAAATCCACAAAGGCCAACTGACGATCCGTGAGCGGCAAACGCACCTCCGCCACATCCACCGCATACAGCGTCGCCGCCACCGTACCGGGGGAAACGTATTGCCCCACATCCACCATTTTCTCCAGCACCCGGCCCGCATAAGGAGCACGAATGTGGGTGCGTCGCAGATTGGTTTCGGCCTGACGCAGTTGTGCCTCGGCGGCGGCCACTTCAGCCTTGGCACTGGCAACTTGAGGTTTGTGCAGGGTCAGGTCGGTGGGGCTTTGTTGGCGGCCCAGTTTTTTCCAGTCATCCAGCGCGTGTTTCGCCAGCGCATTTTCCTGCGCCAGCGCCAAACGGGCACGGGCCAAATCGGCACGGGCGATAATAATGGCGTTTTGATAATCCGTGGGATCAATGGCGAACAACTCAGCGCCGGCAGCAAAAGATTCTCCACTGCGAAACTGGTGGGCGATGGAAATAATACGCCCCGCCACCTCGGGGATCAGCGTGCTTTGGGTCCGCGGCGTCACCGTACCCTGAGTGTGCAGCAACACCTGATACTGCTGAGGCTGAACCACCATCACTTCCACCGTGGGTAACATGCGGGCCGGTGGGCGACGTTCGACCTCGGGCCCCGTGGCCATCAGCATCAGGCCGATAGCAACGCCCGCACTCACCACAATCACAGGTAATAAAATCCGTAACAAACGATTCATGCGGCTACTTTACCTTTTTTTCCGGTTAGCTTGCTGCCCACCGTTTTATAACCTGAAATAGACAACATCAATGCCAGGCTATCCATGCCTTTTCTCTTTTCCCTTGTCACTTTCCCCGGCCGTTTCAACCGGCA
The DNA here is from genome assembly GCA_964401355.1 of uncultured Ectothiorhodospiraceae bacterium. Lineage (GTDB taxonomy): Bacteria > Pseudomonadota > Gammaproteobacteria > SZUA-152 > SZUA-152 > SZUA-152. The sequence continues at coordinate 49,590 of CAYNYJ010000012.1, forward strand.
ACCCCGCTTGCTTCCATTCGGGAAAGCCACCTTGCAAACGCCGCGCCGTCAGTCCCCGTTCACGCAATTGCGCCACGGCATCAAACGCCAGCACACAATGCGGGCCACGGCAGTAGGTCACCACTTCCTGATCAGTATCCAGATTCTGCAAATAGGCCTCCAGCTCGGCCAAGGGCACATTCACTGCACCCGGCACATGCCCGGCGGCAAATTCTTCAGGCGGACGCACGTCCAGCACCGTCACCCGTCCCTGCCGGGTGCGCTCCAGCAGCTCCTCGCGTGGAATGGGTTCCAGGTTATCTTTTACCGTGAGGAAGGTGTTCACCAGGCGTTCCACCTCGGCCACGTGTCGCCCCGCCACGGCGCGTAGGGCCTCGAACAACACCAGTACGTCGTCGCCACTGAGCTGGTAAAAAACCTTGAGTCCCTGCTTACGCGAAACGATCAGCCCCGCTTGTCGCAACTGCTGCAAATGCTGTGAGGTATTGGCCACACTGAGTCCGGAAACCTTGGCCAGCTGATCCACGCTGCGCTCGCCCTGAGCCAGAAATTCGATGAGTTCCAGTCGGTTACCATTGCTCAACGCCTTACCAACGCGGGCAAACTGGGCGAACAGGTCTTGTTTGAAATTGGGTGTTTCAGGGCTTGTAGGCATGTCTGTCTCTCGAGCCAGTGTAGATTAATCGATGCAGGGGAACGCCCCACAGGTCTGTGTTACTCCGTCATTCCGGCGCAGGCCGGAATCCAGAGGCCGGAATCCAGAGGCCGAAACCCCTGGACTCCAGCCTTGCACCCTCAGAGCATAAACGCCGGAGTAACGGTAATATCAACTCGTTGCAAGCCACGTCACTACAGAGCTTGACATAAGCTCCTCGGCTGTTATTCTATTATTCAACTGATCTATTGAATAGTTGTTCTTCTGGTTAGTATAGCCTGAGTTTCGCAGGCGACCAAACTTTCCTGGAACTACGCTACGGGGTAGCCCCAAGGCAACAAGCCCGGAAAAACCACGTCGACACTGACACAGGGCACTTAGCAGGATCACTTAACAGGGCAACCACCATGAGCTTCAACGAATTTGTATTGCAAAACGAACCCGTCATTCGACTCGGTTTCTTTTTTGGCATTTTTGCGATGATGGGTATTTGGGAACTCATCGCACCCCGCCGTGCGTTAACCGTCTCCAAGGCGGTGCGCTGGGCCAACAACATCGGCCTGGTGTTTCTCAACACCGCCATCGTGCGGTTGATTTTTCCTGTCGTCACCGTCGGGCTCGCCGCCTTCGCAGTCGAACACGGCTGGGGCATTCTGAATTATTTCAGTGTGCCGTTTGCGCTCGCCGTGCTGTTCTCGGTGATCGCGCTGGATTTCATCATCTATTTGCAACACGTGTTGGTACATGCGGTGCCTGCCCTGTGGCGGCTGCACCGGGTGCATCATGCCGACCTTGATTTTGACGTCACCACCGGCGCGCGATTTCATCCCATCGAAATTGTGCTGTCCATGTTGATCAAATTTTCCGCCATCGTGGTAATCGGCCCGCCAGTGGTCGCGGTGGTGATTTTCGAGGTGGTCCTCAGCTCCATGGCGATGTTCAACCATTCCAACGTTCGCCTGCCTTTGGGGCTGGATCGCATCATCCGACGACTTATCGTTACCCCCGACATGCACCGGGTGCATCACTCCACCGAGGACAACGAAACCAACAGCAATTACGGTTTTAATTTGTCCATTTGGGATCGTCTGTTCGGCACTTATATTGACCAACCCCGTGGCGGCCACATCGATATGCACATCGGTATCCACGGCTTTAACGACGCGAAACAAGTGAACCAGCTACCCGGCATGCTGGCCCTGCCCTTCATCGGCAAGATCACTGGCTATGTCATCAACCGACGTGAATGGAGCAAAGAATCCAGCAGCTTGAAAACACAAGAAAATAAAAATAATCCGTAGCTTGTGATTCAGTCCTTACCACCCACCTGCACATATAACGGGAATTATTGCTTTATAAAAAACTCTCGTCTCATCCTGTTAATCATCGGCACCACACTTGCCGTGATTTACCACAATGCCTTCAATGCCGCCGCGCGAGAAGTCTGAATGAAAGACGTAGACGGCGCACTGTCTAGCTCGATACACTTCAGCACGCAACACCCCGCTTGATGACCCTGGAATACAACCCGGTGAGAAGAACCCGTTCCGCTACACTCCTGTAGCACGGAAACAACCAGGATATTGAAGCCAGAAAGATTGGGTTCTGAGGACATATGAAAACAACACTGAGCATGGAAGCCTTGAGCTGTAAGACGCTAGAAATGATAGCAAAAGAAATTTGGGTGTATCTATTAGCGTATAATTTGATTCGATTATTAATGGCGCAGGCCGCATTTATCGCTAACGTGTTGCCGCGAGAAATCAGTTTTAAGCATACCTTGCAGTTATGGATTTCATGGCGTCATTATAGTCTATCGAATAACGCAGAAGTAAATGGGCTCTTTATATTGATTGCGCAACAGCGGGTGGGAAATCGTGGCGGGCGCATAGAGCCAAGAGTGATTAAGAGACGCGCTAAAGCTTATCCATTGACATGGTCTAATTGATTGATACACCCCAGTTAAGGATAATTCACTTAACT
>CAYNYJ010000013.1:0-51235 GCA_964401355.1 uncultured Ectothiorhodospiraceae bacterium
GCCTGCAAAACACAAGCAAATTCGCATATTTGCGCCGTGTTTTGCAGGCGACTCAAAATGGATCAGGATGATCTATTTTGAAGCCGGGTTAATAGTAGTGGCCATTCACTACCGCTAGTTACTGATATGCCAATATCCGTAAAACAAACGGGGCCCCGCCAGCGGATAGTGGCGGAGCCCCGTTTGCTTTTATCGGACGCACATCGGGCCACGATCAGTGAACCCGATTTACTTCTTAACTTCGTGCATGTGTGCACCCAAACCCTAATCGTCCACCCGCACCTATTATTTAATATTTTCTAATATTCTAATTAAGAATATCCACAGAGATTTAAAATGTGAACAAATTGTGATGAATTCGTGATGTTTGCGTCGAAGCCACGGCAGACACTGACCGAGTTCGCGGTCGCCCCCATGGGCCGCTGCGGAATAACACAACCACTTCAATCAGCTCGGAGATTCAACATGAACGGAAACACACACACTGCGACCCGCAGCGGCTTTCGCAAACACTCGCTAACACTGGCTCTGGCCGCCGGTCTTACTGCGACTTTTGGCGCAGGTATGGCCCAGGCCGCAACCTGGGACGTCACTGTCACCAATCTTACCCACGGTAATCATTTCACGCCCTTACTGCTCACCGCGCACGCACACGATGCGCCGATTTTTGAAGTGGGTACGGCCGCCTCGCTGCCCATGGAGCACATGGCCGAATGTGGTCACCTCGCCCCGTTGCTAGCGAGTGCGGAAGTCGGTGCTGCCGATGCAGACACCATCGCCAATCCCGCCGGTGGTTTGCTGGCCCCCGGCCTCAACACCACGGCAATGCTGGTCACCACCGAAACGCACCTCACGGTCGTGGCCATGGTGCTGCCGACCAATGACGCCTTTCTCGGTTTATCCCAACACATCCCCACCGAAGCCGGCACGTACACTTACTATGTCAACGCATATGATGCTGGCACTGAAGGTAACGATGAAGTGTTAATGACCTCCGGCGCATGTAGCTACACCGATATCGGCATGATGCCCGGCGCTCCCGGCGGTGATGCGGGTATGAATGGTTCCGGCGTCACCAGTAGCGACACCAACACCACGATCCACGTGCATCGTGGCGTACTAGGTGACCAGGATCCCGTCGCCGGTAACAGCGACCTGAACAGCAGCATTCATCGCTGGCAAAACCCGGTGGCCAAAATCACTGTCACCGTCACACCATAAAACGGGAGAATGTCATGCGATTATTTAACCGTTTTACCAAGGCTTTAAATAAAAGAGGCTCTTCACACAAGCATCTGCCCAGCTATTTGGCCGTCGCCGGCATCGCCGCAGGTGTGCTAACGCTGAGCGGCTGCCTACACGATGAAAGTGATGACGATACTGCGGCAGCGACTCAAGCCACTTATCAGGTCACGGTGTACAACCTCACTAACAATCAACCTCTGACTCCGCTAGGCGTCGTGCTTCACGAGTCCGGGTATACCCCGTGGCAATTAGGCGAAGCCGTCAGTGTAGGCTTGGAGACTTTGGCTGAATCAGGTAGTACCTCGAGTTTTCTGAACGAAGCCGATGCTGACGCCGCAGTGGTCGCCAGCGCCAGCTCCAGCAACGGGCCATTCGGACCGGGCAGTACAGAAACCATCACCATCAGCGTTGACCCCTCCAGCAGCCTGCAACTCACGGTTGCGAGCATGTTGGCCAACACCAACGATGCCTTTACCGGCGTGCGCAACTGGAGTATCGGTGGACTGGCGGAGGGGGACAGTGCCTCAACCATGACCCACGTGTTCGACGCTGGCACCGAAGCCAACACCGAAACCGCGGACACCATGCCAGGGCCAGCAGCGATGGGAGGCATGGCGGAAGGTTTCAATGCCAACCGTGAAATGCTGAACCGGCTCACGATTCACGGCGGTGTAGTCACTGCCGATGACGGGTTGACGACCTCTGCCCTCAATGAATCACATCGTTGGTTAGGTCAGGCAGCAAAAATAGTGGTGACGCGGACACAATAAACCCTGCACTGCGCAAGGCTCGGCCTTTCTTCCCTTGAGAGGTCGAGCCTTTTTTGCGGCGGCGATGTTACGATGGTAATTATGGTGACACCCGATACTATTTTCAACATAACGATGAATAGATCTATCCAGACTCTTCAAAAAGAAAGCTCAGAACCCTTTTTTACCCCCCCGCCAACGATTGCAGGCAAACTGATTACAAAGGTTGAACCCTTGCCCTCTTCACTACTCGCCTGAATATCTCCGCCCATCGTACGGCAAAGCGTACGACTAATCGTCAGCCCCAAACCAGTCCCGCCAAATTCCGCAACCGTATTTGAGTGAACCTGCTGGAAGGCCTGAAACAGCACCGACAATTGCTCGTTGCTCATGCCAACACCCGTATCAACAACCGTAAATAACAAAGTGGCGTCATCGCTACTGTCAGTACGGCGCACATTCAACTCAATCTTGCCGTTACGGGTAAATTTTACGGCATTACTCAGCAGATTCAGTATCGATTGACGCACCCACAAATTATCCACAACCATTTCACCCAGGTTTTCCTCGCAGTTAACAACGAATTTATTATTATTTTTCTTCATCATCATGCCCATGCCCGTCACCACGTCATTAACCAATACCGCGACATCAAAACGTTCGACATGCATTTCCATTTTTCCTGCTTCTATTTTGGAAAGATCAAGAATGCTATTAATCAATTTCAGCAAGTGATGCCCGGAAGAAAATATTTTGTTTAAATCATGGGCCAACTCGCCGGACCCCAAATTTTTTGCATCCTCATGCAGGATTTCACTATAACCAATAATCGCATTTAAGGGCGTGCGTAATTCATGACTCATGTTGGCCAAAAAAGTGCTTTTGGCACGATTCGCCTGCTCGGCCTGTTCACGCAAAATTTGCAAATCTGCAGTACGCTCACGCACCAGTTCTTCCAATTGATGGCGATGAGCGTGCAGCTCGAACTCGGCCTTTTTCTTATCGCTAATATCACGCAGGGTCACAATATAGTTCCATTCATTACCCACTTGCATTTCACCAACAGAAACTTCGGCCGGAAGGCGAGATCCATCTTTTCGTGTCACCTGAACTTCATGGCGTCTGCCAACAGCACTCACATGCTCTCGCCCCAAAAAATGCCAGAGTCCCGGATCACAACTGCTTTTTTTCACATCGCAAGAAAATTGACTGACGCAACGACCCACTACTTCACTGGCCAGATAGCCGGTGATATGTTCCGCTGCGGGATTAAACGTTTGCACAATACTGTTACTGTCGATGGTGATTACTCCATCCATCATGTTATCCAACAACGTTCGAAAGTGAAGCTCTCGCCCGCGTAACAGATTTTCGGCTAGTCGGCGTTCTGTGATATCACGGAAAAAAATAGAAAGCCCGTTCGGGTGTGGATAAGCTTGTGTCTCTATCCACGTATCAGAAAGTGAGTAATAAGCTTCAAATGCCACCACCACATTATCCAGTATCGCCGCTTGAAACTGCTGCGAAAAAGTCGCAGACAATCCAGGAAACCGATCCCATAACATACCGCCCAGAATTTCCTCGCGCGACACCTGAAATAATCGTTCTGCCCGCTGGTTGCAATACGTCACGATGTATTCATCACTGATCGCAAGATAGGCATCATTGGTCGATTCTAAAAGATGTGACACATGTTCGTTGGCGCGCAATAAATCATCGGCAGCGGTTTTACGCGCCGTCACATCCCGCATAAAAACCTTGACCATCGGCGCACCATTGAGCATTAGCAAATTAGCGTGCACATCCACATACAACAAGGCACCACCCGGCTGATGTACGATGGCTTCAAAAAATGTCGCGCCATCACGTCGAATGTCATGCAATACACTTAAACGTTGCGAACCCCCGGAAAAATGATCCCCCAGCGAACTGCCAATTAAATCGTGCGTATAGACGTCAAACAGCTTTATCGCAGCATCATTGGCTTCACACACTATCAAGTCACCATCCAGTACCACAATAGGACAGGACGCCATTTCATTGAGCAAGCGAAAACGTTCCTGTCGCTGCAATTCATTTTCAAGTGGTGCAACAGCTTTAGAAGATGCCTTTTTCTCGGCATTCTCTACATTTTCGGTAGTCGTTTCAGGATGGGTTGAATCACCTTTGATATGCACTGACAATCGATAAGCTAATTGTTGCACCGCACGGTCAAGAGCGGCGATTTCCATGGGTAAAAACACCGAACCCTGCTCAGAACGACCCACGATAATAATGCCGAATACTTTACCTGCTAGCTGCACTGGCGCCGACAATATTTTCGACAATGAAAATAATTTTTCTAACGCAAGATCTTCCTCGGGAGCACGCTCAGACAATTCAAACGCCGTTGCTCCGCCGGCCGCAAATACTCGTGACACAATGGATGAACCATCCAACGAAATCAAAATTGATGCATTCATCGGCACCGTTCGCGACGAATGCGCGACCACTGACAAAGAATTTAAATTGACATCATGTGCCAATACAAGATGCACACCATCCGGAAGTTGACGTTTTAGTCTGGAAAAATTGACCCGCACACAGCGCCCAATGGATGCTAGAGAAGAAAGTTCTTGTGGTGCGTTTAATATTGCTTGTGACATAACAGCACGAATACCCAAAATCTCAGGCATTCAAAACACCTCTGTTTTTGCTTAGTGTGAGAGGTTTCCCTGCTAACACCGCTAACCTTGTACACTGGCCAAGCTCCCCTCCATGAAGTTCATGCCAGCCAGAATTTTCGTTTTTCAGATTAGTTTATCGGCCAAAAGCAGATGTTCTTGAACAGACCCTGCCAGAGCGTAGCGCGGAAAATCGCAGTAGCGCACTCATAAAAACAACATTTTGTTGCCCGCGACTTAATTATTCAACGATTGGCTGCAACGCCTGTACCTCTATTACTTGCCCCGCTACCGCCCATTGCACATCAAAGTCATACAATCGCATGCCAAAATTCTGCTGCACAACATCATTTGCACAATAAGCGGGGCGCGGATCAGCCCGCAAAATTTGCTCGATTAATTGTCGCAAACCGGGAATCCCCGATGTCTCTAACACCGCACATTGCTGCGCCGCCAACTCACTGAACTTGACCACCAGCGCAGTAACCGGTGGCTGCGTCGCATAACCGCCTCGCGCCTTGGGCAATGCATCGGCGTATGGCACATAAGGTTTGATATCCAGAACTGGTGTACCATCCAGCAAATCAGCTCCGCGTAACTGCAACTGGCAATGCCCTCCACTGCAATCAATACGATCCAGTAACACCGCAGATAGACCAATGGGGTTTGGCCGGAATGGCGAACGCGAGGCAAACACACCGAGGCGCTGATTCCCTCCCAAGCGTGGTGGCCGCACCGTAGGCTTCCAGGCCTGCCGTTTTAATTGATGAAATACGAAGATCACCCAAATATGCGAAAACCCCTCCAACTCCACCAAAGCTTCAGGACAATCATACGGTGCGTATAATTCCAGTGTCGCCCGAGATGCCGTCACCAGACCCGCCTGTCGCGGAATACCAAATTTTTCTTTATAACAAGAACGAATGACACCGATGGGTTTGAACGAAACGGATTCAAACGCTGGGGACTGGAAAGAAGCTGTCATCTTTATCTCTGTGGGTAAAGCAGTGGCCTGCTATTTAAAAAACCGTTGATGAATTATCAAAGTAAAAGAGTGCTAGTATCAAAGTGGCTTTCACATTACCCACTATAGCGAACTCCATGCGTTTACTTGCCGTTATTGAACAAGGTGGCTACCCGGACTTCAATGAAGTTTATAAATCTGCCGGGTTTGATATCAACACCGTACATTCTACCCGTAAAGCCCTTGCATTCATCAAACGCCAGCCTCCAGACATCATTGTCGCTGAGTTTATCTATAGCCCAAGTTACGGCAGTAAAATCAGCAATTTTGAAGCGCTGACTGCGGGCATGCAACGCGATGCGCCTAATGCCCGCTTAATTGCACTTATCGACCCACACAATCTAACCCACCTTGAAAGTCTTGCCGATCAGTTACCCCAACATGAAGTATTACACTTTCCGATTTCCAACCAGCAACTCTCACGGGCAATCGAGCGTTTATGCCCAACATACTAACAAGTCACTAATAATGAATACTATTCATGTTACTTAAATCCACCGTCATACCGGCGAATGCCAGTATCCAGGAGCTGGATATAAACATATCAAAGCCCGTTACCCTGTCAACATTAACCTAAAATACAGCCTTGCATGTATTGCCACCCTCCCTGGATGCCGGCATTCGCCGGCATGACGACCGGGATTTTAAAAAGAAGCAGTATGCTTTTCAGGCGACTGGACTGGGTAGTAAATCATTGAAATAAAAAAACCAGGATAAAGGCCCTTGCCGTACCAAATTTGTATTCAAGCCGCTACTGACTTTATGATAGGACGCCACTGAATTTGAATGACGGACAAACTCCGCAGGACAAATCCGCAGATGAAACGATTTACACTCCGAAATCTTTTTACGCGCTCCAGCAAAGCAAACCGGATTAAAGAACGACGCCAACACCCACGTCCTGCGGAGGGCTTCGAGCAGACGATCCTTCTCGTCGATGATTCTCGCACGGTAATTGCCGCATTTACCAAAGTGTTAAGCCAAGCAGGATTCAAAATTATTAGTGCCAATAACGGTCTCGAAGGCGTCAGCGCCGCCAAATCCCAGCTACCCGATCTCATCCTGATGGACGTAGTTATGCCGGGTCTCAACGGTTTTCAAGCCACCCGCCAAATACGCAAAAACGAAAGCACTTCGCACATCCCCATTATTATTGTCAGCGGCGAACAACAGGCAACAGAACAATTCTGGGGTAAACGTATCGGTGCCAATGCCTTTCTTACCAAGCCTGTGGATCGCGCCCAATTCTTTAGTATCATTTTCGAAGCGCTTAAAATAACCAGCCCTTAATACAATCTAAGCACAGCGCTTCTCTGCATAAGCACGCTATATATCCAACAATCGTTGGCTGGCCATACTGTCGGGATAACGTGCCTTTTCAATCGAAAAATAGGCGCGCAACAAATCCGGTTCGAGACCCAATGCCTGACGAACATCACTTAAATGCCTATCGTGATATACACTGAAATCCACTTCATCCAGGGGAAGACAGCTGGAGATGTAACCCAGCCGCACAGCATCCCGAAACACCGCAATATCATTTTCTGAGAACTGATACATCTTCGGATACAGAAATTGGGAGACTAACGAAAACAGATGCTCTTCGGTGGTCGAGACTTTATTGGTACTGCCCATTGTAAAACCAATGGTGAAAGCCTCATCCATTTCAAGCAAGCCCCGTCCCAACACAATGTGAATACAATCATGCTGGGCCAGGTCAACAGCACCATGAAACAGGGTAAATCCGGGAATACGGTAATTAGGGTTTTCAACCAGCTGCACCATCAACGGAATTTCTTGTTGACCGGCGCCGACTCGGCGCATGCCATCGATGGCCTCCGACAAAAGGATATACTCACGGGCCAGAGGCATATGCCATTGACTGTAGTGATTCAGGTCTTCCATCACCTAAATATAGCTCATAAACCTTTAAAAATTAAGGCAATTTAAGCTGTTCGATGCCCTGAGCATCCAAAATTCAGAAAAGAATTTAGCGCGGCAACGTTAATATTTGTAAGACAGCGTTATAAAATTAAAATTAATTCCTTTATTCGGCACTCGCACGGAACCGTTGGAATAGTGCTGAAATTTGTAGCCCAACCCCCACTGATTGCGATTACCAAAATTTATCCCCACCCCAAACAGACTTGAGAATTGAAAATTTGAACCAAACTGATGATCTTCCAAACGACTGACGGAAAACACCGACACCCCCACCCCTACATCCAGATAGGGCTGGTAATAGCCTTCACTCCCGCTAAAGCGAAACATAGGAACCAGCCCAACCGTGACATTAGCACCGGTCTGACTCGCGTCTCGCGTGCTTTGCCACTTTGAAAAATCTAACTGCCAATAGGAACTCAACTGCCAGCCAAACACCTCCATCAGATCATCACGCCAATCCCATTCTGCACCGACACGAATCACGTAAACATGATCACCACCGCCGACTTCTGATGACATCCGGTCGGCCCCAAGCGGGTTAGTTGTCGCAATCAACGCGGCTGTGGTGGCGGCCGATGTCTTCCACAAAAACGACTCAAAGGGCTGATTGGCATGCGCTTGGGGGATTGACAAAAAAAACAGAGAAATTGCGCCCAGGGAGCTGGGCAAAAACGAAGAAATAAGGCGCATATCATTGCAATACCGTGTAAATTTATGGACGCTGGGTAGTATATCGAAGGGGTCTTTGCGGGTCTAGGCGATCACCTTTAGCTTGGCGACGCAACAAGGTTAAATCAGCGTTAACAGAGAACACATGCAAATCATCACAAACGCATTAAACCTGGTAAGTGGCGTAATTTGGGGACCTGTCATGTTGGTGCTATTACTTGGCACCGGTGTGTTTCTCACCATTGGCCTCAAGGCCATGCCCTGGCGAAATCTGCTGACGGGGTTTCAATTGTTGTGGCGCGGCCGCCACTCAACACAAAAGGGGGACATCACCCCCTTTCAGGCATTGATGACGGCATTGGCTGCCACCATTGGAACCGGCAACATCGCAGGTGTAGCTACCGCGATTTTCCTCGGTGGCCCTGGTGCAGTGTTCTGGATGTGGATAACGGCATTAGTCGGCATGGCCACTAAATACAGTGAGGCGGTGTTGGCGGTAAAATATCGCGAAGTGGATGGTCGCGGGCGTTACGTGGGCGGCCCTATGTATTACATCAAAAACGGGCTGGGTGATTCCTGGAAGTGGCTGGGTATCAGTTTCGCCCTGTTCGGCATGATTGCCGCATTTGGCATCGGCAACATGGTGCAAGCCAACTCCGTGGCCGATGCCATGCACAGTGCTTTCGACATTCCTAACTGGATTACCGGCAGCGTGATGATGATTTTAACCGCCATCGTCATCCTCGGGGGTATTCGACGCATCGGTGTGGTGGCCGCCAAGCTAGTACCTGTCATGGCATTGGCCTATGTCGCCGGCGCGCTGTGGATCATCCTCGCGCATCTCAGTGAAGTCCCGGCGGCACTGGGCAGCATCGTCAGTGACGCCTTCACCGGCACCGCCGCCACCGGGGGTTTTGCCGGTGCCGCAGTATGGGCAGCGATCCGCTTCGGCGTGGCGCGCGGTATTTTTTCCAACGAGGCCGGTCTCGGCAGCGCACCCATCGCCCACGCCGCAGCGCGCACCAATGACCCGGTGCAGCAGGGTATGATCGGCATGTTAGGCACCTTCATCGATACCATCATCATCTGCACCATGACCGCATTAGTGATCATCCTCACCGGTGTCTGGACCAGCGGCGAGAACGGGGCGGCGCTCTCCATACTGGCTTTTTCCACCGGCCTGCCCGGTTTTGGCAGCACCATCGTTAGTCTTGGGCTAGCGATCTTCGCCTTTACCACGGTACTAGGTTGGAGTTATTACGGCGAACGGTGCGCCGAGTTTCTGTTCGGCATCCGTGTCATCCTGCCCTATCGACTATTATGGCTGGTTGCAATTATCATCGGCGCGCTGGGTCAACTGGAGATCATCTGGCTACTGGCTGATGTACTCAATGGTTTGATGGCCATCCCCAACCTGATTGCGTTAGTGGCACTGAGCCCCGTGGTGTTCCAACTCACTCGCACATACTTCCACAAAAAATAAGCCTTGAATTCAGCCCCCACAAAAGGATGCCGCGCAGACAACACGCTACTTGGAATAAAAAACCTTGATCAATGTCTGTGCGCCAGGTAGCAACTTTTCCAATATTTTTTTGTCTCCGCTTCGATAGTAATTCTCTATCTTGTGTATTCCCACATGAGGTTCTTCGGGTTTGAAGAAATTGATATTTCCATTTTGAGCAAAATAATAGGCCGATAACATCTCGGCATTTTTCCAGGACGATAATTGTTTTTGATAAAATTCGATGACCGTTTGATAATCATCTGTAGTGATCAATTCAATCATCGGCAAACCCTCGTACGTGGGGAGCCGCACATCCACCGCAAAGGTGCGAATGACGACAGCACCGAGATAACCAGGAATTTTCACACGTGCCGCATCAGGGATCGCCGAATCACGGGCACTCTTTGCCAGATAGTGATCAGCGACTTCCGCAGGTATCTGTGGCCGCGGAGCAAAAGCATCCGCAGCAGCCTGGGTGGCGAAAACCATCATCGAGACAACAATAAAAAAGCCGCCGACACTCGCGGCAGTCCGATAAAAACCCGTCAGCTTCATAATGCACTCGTTCGAAAATACACATTCAAAAAATTGTGTTTGAATAACGCATAATTAACCATTCAAACCAGAGACTACGAAAAGAAATCCTGCATTGCGAACCCATGTATCCCGACTTAGATTGGCGACCACAGCCCAACGTATTCAATAACGTCGGATTCTTTCAGGCGACCACCCACATATAATTTTTCCACTTCATCACGCTCAATAAGCCGCTCCACACCGTCCGGGTGCTCATAACGCCATTCTTTATTGATCACCAATTCAAACATGGTGACCATAATATCGTCGAAGCGAATCGCATGTTCCGCTGCCAAACGCTGAAACTCGGCGATGCGCAGACCACTACCCAGCTTTTCCGATTCTTCTTTGCTCAGCGCCGCCAGGGCAATATCCCACTTAGGCACATCTTCATCAAAGTCTTTTAATTCATCGATCACCATTAGTACCTCCCGATACTCCCTAAAATTCAGTTTGTCGTATCATCAATTCTGCACCGCATTTAAACACGGGTGCAACACAGTTTGATCATGGAGGAAAACTGTTTCATGTTATTTTCCGCACCCTCGCTATGCGTGCCTTTTCTCTGCGAACAAATACAGTGTCCCATCACACAAAAAGTGTAACGACTCGCCGAGGCGGCATCAAGCACTGCAACCTCAAAATCCAGACTTTAAGCTCAATGTTTAAAACTCAGCCCTTAAAGCTCTCGCCCGTGGCAAGATAGTCCAACTCTTCACGGGTGCTTTGCCGACCCAGTATTTTATTACGATGCGGGAAGCGACCAAAGCGCAACACTATTTCACGGTGATGCTGGGCCCAACGCAGATTATCCGTGAGGCCTGCCTTTTCAAACAGGGCCAACACCCGCTCGTGGTCGGCCAGTGCCTCGCTGTGCATAAAAGGCATGTACAGAAAGGCCTTTTGGGCATTGCCCAGGGATTGGTCAAAACCGCGTTCAATGGCTTGCATCGCCACCTGCCGTGACGGCGCCTCGCCCGCAAAACTCGCGGCTTCTCCACGAAACATGTTGAGCGGCAATTGATCGAGACAAATCACCAACGCTAGCGCTCCTTCCGGAGTCGCTTGCCAATCGGCCAGTTCACCGGTGAGCGCGGCATGGTACGTGTCGAGATACTGTTCCCGCAGTTCAGCGTCAAATTCTGGCGTGGACGCAAACCACCGCGCTTGCACGGGCCTGGAGAACCAGAAACGAATCAGTTCTATCGGTGTTTTTACAGGCATGTTTCAAGCATCGATGCCTATGCCCTCAATCAATTTCACAACAGCCTGTCGCCATCTCACTATCCGTCCGCTGAAAGACGCGCGCCAGTACCGCCCAGGCCGCAGTATCCCCCGGGATTTTTGGCCAGGTACTGCTGATGATAATCCTCGGCAAAATAAAAGCTCGGTGCATCTACGATTTCGGTGGTGATCGCGGGATAGCCCGCCGCCGTGAGGCTCTCCTGGAATCGCACTCGAGTTTGCTCCGCAATTTGGCGCTGGGTTTCATCGTACACATAAATGCCGGAACGATATTGGCTGCCGCGGTCATTGCCCTGGCGCATGCCCTGAGTCGGATCGTGTCCTTCCCAAAACAGGGTCAGCAGTGCGGCAAAGGAAACCGCGCCGGGATCAAACACCACCCGCACCACCTCGTTGTGCCTCGTCTGACCGCTACAGATTTCCTGGTACGTCGGATTCGGCGTGAGGCCGGCGGCATAACCTACCGCCGTGGAATACGCCCCCGGCTGTTGCCAAAATATTTTTTCCACACCCCAAAAACAGCCCATACCAAACATCGCCAACTGCAATTCATCCCCAAACGGCGCCTGCAACGGATGACCATTCACAAAATGACGGGGCGCTACCGGCATCGCCACATCCCGCCCGGGCGGGACCTCGTTTTCATTGGGCATTTGCACGACGTACCTCACTTCACGATGGCCGTTTTACTGTTATGAATTGCACTCCTATTCCATTTAAGGATAGCCATTTCCTTGCAAAAGTTCATGCTCAGGACAATCCAAGGCTCTCATTGCGCGCCTCAACCCAAGTCACGACCTTGTCGCCACCGATGGGCCGAGTGTAAAAATAGCCCTGTGCCAGATCATGACCGATAAACTGTGATGTTCGAGCATGGCCTGTGTACCCACCTCGGGCAACACCTCATCCTGCAAGTTAAGCACCGAAAGATTGACCGCGACCGACAGGGATAACCCTCAAGCTTCTGTTGATGCAAGATCCCGAAATTCGTTGTTATGCTCATCAAAATCCCAGTCCTCAAAGAAGCGAATGGCGGCCTCCTGACCTGAGCGCAACAACAGATTTTTATCATCCTGAGTCAAATCAAACTGCGTGGTCTGAATACCCATGGTCGGAATACCAATGGTACGTTTGTAATTTGCATTGTTGATGTATGCCTTATCATGCGCATCCAGCATGGTGGAAATCAAAGACATAATGTATTGATGCGGCCACTTGCTGGGCGAGGGTTTGCTGGAGCCGGGCTCCAACAATTTGAACCCGTAGGTCGGCCATTGCGGGGCATCACCTTCTTTGGCATCAAACAACCACACCGGAAAATTTGACAACAAGCCACCATCAACAATAAAACATTTGCGCCGATTCTTTTTGGGCTTGTCGCTATACGGCAGTTTGACATTTAATTCCACTGGCTCAAAAAAATACGGAATACTCATGCTCATGCGCGCGGCACGTGCCACTGAAAACTCGGCAGGATTGATGCCGTACTTGTGCAGATCATCGGGCAGCACGATCATTTCACGCCGCGTCACATCAGAGGCAATCAGCTTAAGTCGCGATTCGCCATTTTCATCCATAAAAGAGGCAAAGGTCTCAACGCCTTTAGCCTTGAGTTTTTCCGCCATCCAGTCCTCAAAATAATCCCCTTCATAAATGCCTTTTTCAAAAATAGCCGAAGCCAGTTTTCCGATGAACGGAATTTTATCAATAAAATCTTCATCCATAAATTCCTCAAAGTCCATTTCTTCGGTGAGAATCGGAATCAGTTCTTCTCCGGTATAACCGGCCGCCAGCAGGCAAGCGGTAATCGCCCCGGCGCTAGTGCCAGCGACGCGTTGCCACTGCACGCCGAGCTTTTCCGCCACCGCAATGGAGCCAGCCAGGGCAATACCCTTGACCCCGCCTCCCTCAAACACGGCATCGGCTTTGGCGGGAATACTGATGCCCTGCAAACGTGAACCCAGCTCGGCACTTGTCAGTACCGACAAGGTGCCTGCATCTTTTAATTGATTAAGTTTTTGAGCAACCGAGGAAAGTTTTGGCTGTGTCATGACAATCTCCTTTTATCATTTTATATTTTCTAGCTTAAGAAACACGGTTTAGCACATTGGCTAGCCAATGCAAAATAATTTCACCGCAATTCAATTCCGATACCGTCCCGTTCATCAGGCATCAAACAAGCCCTTGTCCAGCAATTGGCGTAGCCCCCGTTGTAAATGCCGCTTTACACCTGCCTTTCCGGCTAAATGAAACCGGCTCGACAGCTCCGCCCAGGAGTGTTTCTGCAGCACCTTGTTGATCAACACACTCTGCTCTGTACTCACCGCGCCGTCTTTCGAATGTTGCAAGGCCCACAGCAGGCAACGCCAGATCGATGCCAGGCAGTCTTCGTAACGGCGTTCGTCCAGCACAAAGCTGCACAGATTATCGTAATCACGCGGGGACAACACCGCAACTTTTGTTTCCCCATGGCTTTCCGTCAAACCCGACCGCAGTTGCAACAATACCGCAACCACTGCGGGATTCAGCTGCGACAGAGGGCCCGCCAAGCACGGTGGCAAATCCATCAACAAACGTTCACGCGCCTCACTCACAATAGTCTCGCCGGCATCACTCAAGGCCGACAACACCATCACCGAATGCTCGCCGCTGGTCTGCTCACGGCGAAATCCGATGCGCACCGGCCACAGGTTTTCACTGCGCCAGAATTTCAGCAGCGATGGCGTGGCACCAAAACTGGCACCGAACAGATCCGCCCCCTGTTTTTTTGCCTCTGCGCGAATATGCCGCAACATTTGTCGACCCAGCCCGCGCCGCTGCAAGGCGGAATGCACCGCAATGCGCAGCACCCGCGCACAACGCAAAACGCCCGCGGCCTTGAGACCCACATGCGCCACCAGTGATTGTGGAATCAGATGCCCGCGTGGACGCCGACGCCCGGCGGCAATTTCCTCGATCAAGGGTGCATCAAAACCGCCTTCCACTGCCACCAGCGCCGTGGCCAGCACCGCGCCCTGATGCAACATCGCGTACACCGCCAGCCCCGGGCCATCGAGCAGGTTGCGCAGATCATTGGGGCGAGTGCGATAATGCGCCACCACCAACAGGCCAAACAATTGACCAAGCAACGCCTCATCCTCCACCAAACGGTCTCGACTGATGCGCTCAACTTTCAGCGTAGCCACATCGACTGACGACAGCGCATTGTCTTCCGCGCATTGTGCGTTCAACAACAGGCTATCGAACACCAACCGCTCCAGCGGGTCTCCCTGCGCCCAACGTATCGGCTCCCGCAACAACTGCTCTGACCAGCCGGGGGTTTGTGCATTGAGGGTTTGACGAAAACGTACCGCGAAACCTCGCCCCGTGCCCTCATAACCATGAGTAGTGGTCGAAAACACAATCCGTGAATAATGCGCGAGTAACGGTTGCAAGATACTCACGGGAATCGCCGCGGCCTCATCCACCAACAGCAAATCGGCCGAGGGCAGCGACCCGCAAAGTGCATCCGGTGCGACAAACTGAATCTCCGCATCGCCCCATTGCAGACGCCCGGCATGCGTTATCGCTTTTGGTAAGATTTTTAATGCCTGTTGAAAAAGCGGCTCCACTGCGGCTAATCGTGGTGCGGTCACCAAAATACGCAACGCCCGCGGTGATGTGTGCGCTTTTTGAGAACGACCGTGCGAAGCATCCCGCAATAATTGTGCAGCCGCGATACCCAAGGCCGCCGTTTTTCCACGCCCCCGATCAGCGATCAACACCAAAGGACGACGCCGATGACCGTGCAGCACATGTTCGATAGCGGCAACCGCGGCACGCTGATCGTCGCTGCGAAACAATCCGTCGGGCTTTTCATTCTCTGCTGGGCAGGCTGCTGAATCGGTCGCCGCACGGATTGGTTGCGCTGACGAAGGCTCCTGCATGATCGCTAAAGGCACGTCCATTTCATCGCCAAGGGAAATCAGCACAATCTGCGCATGGTCAGCAACAGACTGTTCCAACAACCGCGACAACCGCCGTAAAAAGCGACCGGATAAATCATCAACAGCGTGCGGCCACACGGCAATGCTCTCCGCTGCCGGATCAGCAAACTGCGACCACGCCGCCAACGGTGGGCACAGCAACACCAGCAAGCCACCCCCGACAATCGTGCCACTCACCGCGCCAAAGGCATCGGCATCAAACCCGGAATGAGCATCGAAGACAACGGCATCGCGCTCCTGCCCCAATAACCCCTTCGCCTGTTTTGCATTCACCACCTCCAGGCCCGGTTGCTCGATGTTCGACACCCAGCTCACCGACTCCAGACCTGAAGCAGCCAAAATTTGCAGCGCCGCGGCCCGGCACCCCTCCGCCGCCCCCGCAATCACCACGATGCCCCGATGACGGGCCGCAGTAAGGCGCAGCCGCCACGCGGCAAACATTTCAGCATTGAAGTCATCAAGTTCAACGTACATCAGCGCATCATAACACCCCACTAAAACCGACACTGAGATGAACGATGCATGACGTAATTAAGGAGCGCGCACAACAACAGGATCCCTGCGGTGGAAAAAATAAAGAAATCATCCACGCCCGTTAGGCTGAGAACCCTCGTACAATCTTCCGTTGAGAGTCACGCCTCATTTCAATCCTTAAGCTGCTAATTTCTACGTGGGCACAAAAAACGTGCCCACCCTACTTGGCTGCTAATTTCTACGTGGGCACAAAAAACGTGCCCACCCTACTTGGCTACGGTGCTCAGCAAGGGATGACGGGAGGGTAAATCAAAACAAACAACCTCTTTTTCGTCTTTCCGGCGCAGGCCGGAAGCCAGTGGATCCAACAACATTCTGGATGCCGGATGATCTGCCCTGTGGGTGCAAGTCCGGCATGACGGACAGTGGTATCGGGACGCCCTGGTTTTGACGTTGACTTTCGCCCCTTCGATGCAGCCGAGCATCGAAGCCTTCATTGGGTTAAGCAATTGTTGTTTGAGCGAAGCGAGTTTATTTTTGAAGCGCTTAAGGGGTCGAAGCATTTAAGGGGTCGCACTTAAGGAGTCGAAGCCCTTTTAAAATAGAACTCAACCCCAACACGCCGTATATGCTCGACAAGATTTATATTCTCTATCTGTCGATACAAAGAAAGGTCAATTTTGTACGGCATTAATAACTCATCAAGATCATTTTCTATCCTGAGTAATTGCGCGCTGCTCAGGGCGTCTCCCATTATAGTCAAATCTATATCAGAACCATTTTGGAAATCACCCTTGGCGCGGGAGCCATAAAGACAAACCCGTTCAATTTCTGGATACTCAGAAAATACCTGCTGAATTTTTTTTACGGTTTCAGATGGCAAACCAGTAAATGCCAGACTATTTTTCATCAAGCAAACTCTGCATCTTTTTCTCAAAAGCCAAAAATAGAGGGAAATATACTGAACTGGTTTTTTCAATGACAAGCATAACCGTTGCCTCGTCGTAGGAATGCACCGCTTTGTTACGCGTTGCAATCATATCCATCCAACTATCACCATCGGCTATCATGTTTTTTTGGAAGGCCTCCCGAGAGGCATCCCGCGAACCCATGATATGGGTATTGCCCTGGTAAAAAAAATAATCTTTCATGACATTCCAGGCTAACTCGTGAGTAAATTCAAATGCTTTCACAAAGCCTTGCTTTTCGAGCTTTGATAGTGCCCGTTGTTGCTGCAACTCTATCGCTTCGGTCAACTGCAGCAGAGCACTGGAAAAATTCTGAAAGCGCTGCTTCCATCGAACATCAGGTTCTGTCATTTACCCCTCCTTAGCTTCTGATACTAGCACTTGAATAGCTCGAAAGTGCCCAGAAACTACTTAACCACCACATTAACCAACCGCCCCGGCACGACAATCACCTTCACCACATTTTTCCCGTCGGTAAATTTCTGCACGTTTGCATCCGCCAATGCTATCTGCTCAACCACATCCTTCGGCGCATCGGCCGCTACAGAAACCTTACCGCGCACTTTGCCGTTAACCTGCACCACCATTTCAACAGTATCCTTGACCAATGCACCCTCATCCACCTCAGGCCATGGTGCAGCAAGAATATCGTCACCATAATTTAACTCGCGCCATAAGTGATGCGTGATATGAGGTGCGATTGGCGAAAGCAATCGAAGCAGAATCGAGAAACTCTCACATAGATATGCCATTTCTACATTTATCGATGGCTCGTATGGCTCATTATTTATCAATGGCTCGACTGGCTCATTTACAGGACTTACAGCCCCTGGAATACCTTTCATTATTTTCATACATGCAGCAACCACTGTATTGAATTGATATTTATCAATATCATGAAGTGCTTGCTGTAGTATTTCATATACTTCCCTTCTAGCTTTCGCTTGTTCAGGATGCAAATTCCCCCAGTTAATTTTCATTGATCCTGACTTTTTCAACCCTCCATTCCAACCTCGAATTAAATCTGCATTCTCAAACGCATATGCCCATATCCGCTTCAGAAAACGATACGCACCTTCCACCGCGTCATGATTCCATTCCAGCGATTGCTCTGGCGGCGCGGCGAACATGGTGAACAGGCGCACGGTGTCGGCACCGTATTTTTTGATGAGTTCCTGCGGGTCGACGGTGTTGCCTTTGGACTTGGACATTTTGACGCCGTCTTTGAGCACCATGCCTTGGGTCAATAATTTTTCAAACGGCTCGTCGATGTTTAGCAACCCGGCATCGCGCATTAATTTGGTGAAGAAACGCGCGTACAACAAATGCAGAATGGCGTGTTCGATACCGCCGATGTACTGATCCACGGGCAGCCAATAATTGGCGCGTTCGTCGAGCATGGCCTCCGTGTTGTCTTTGCAGGCATAACGCGCGAAGTACCACGAGGACTCCATGAAGGTGTCGAAGGTGTCGGTTTCGCGCTCGGCCTTGCCGCCGCATTTGGGACAGATGGTTTGGTAAAACTCGGGCATCTTTTTGATGGGTGAACCCACGCCTTCAAATTCGATGTCTTCGGGCAACACTACGGGCAGCTGATCTTCCGGCACGGTTACCGCGCCGCAGCTGTCACAATTAATAATCGGGATCGGTGTGCCCCAATAACGCTGACGGGAGACCCCCCAGTCACGCAGACGATAGTGAGTTTGTTTATTGCCTTTACCGGCTTTTTCCAAATGTTCAGCGATGGCGTCAAAGGCTTCGGCGGAAGACAGGCCGGTAAAGTCGCCGGAATTCACCAACGCACCTTTAATCGTGAAGGCCGCTTTATCGAGATCGATATCTTCATTATTGGCAGGTTCAATGACCTGCGTGATCGCTAGGCCGTATTTTTTCGCAAACTCAAAATCCCGTTGATCGTGCGCCGGCACCGCCATCACCGCACCTTCGCCGTAGCCCATGAGTACGAAGTTAGCACTATAAATAGGTACGACTTCACCGCTGATGGGGTGGATGGCTTTAAGGCCGGTGTCCACGCCCTTTTTTTCCATGGTTTCCATCGCGGCTTCGGAGGTTTCCATGGTTTTGCATTCGGCGATGAAGGCGGCCAGAGTTTCGTTATTTTCTGCGGCCCTGGTGGCTAACGGATGTTCCGGTGCGACAGCCACGTAGCTAACGCCCATCAAGGTGTCGGGGCGGGTGGTGTAAACGCGCAATGGCTCTCCCTTTTCTTCGCCCTTCTCTTCGCCCGTCCCTTCGCCAAGGTCAGCCACGGTGCTGTCTTTCACAGTAAAAGCCACTTCCACGCCCTCGGAACGACCAATCCAGTTACGCTGCATGGTGCGCACCTGCTCGGGCCAACCGTCGAGTTTGTCGAGGTCGTCCAGTAATTCATCGGCATAATCAGTGATGCGCATAAAATATTGCGGAATTTCTTTTTTCTCCACCGGGGTATCGCAGCGCCAGCAGCAGCCGTCGATGACCTGCTCGTTAGCCAGCACGGTAAGGTCGTGTGGACACCAGTTCACCGGCGCGGTCTTTTTGTAGACCAGGCCCTTTTCAAACAATTGGGTGAACAGCCATTGCTCCCAGCGGTAGTACTCGGGCTGACAGGTGGCCAATTCACGATCCCAGTCGTAACCAAAGCCCAGGCGCTTAAGCTGTTCACGCATGTAATCGATGTTTTCGTAGGTCCATTTGGCGGGCGGCACCTTGTTTTTCATCGCGGCGTTTTCTGCCGGCAGGCCGAAGGCATCCCAGCCCATGGGCTGCAACACGTTTTTGCCCTTCATACGCTGATAACGAGCAATCACGTCACCGATGGTGTAATTGCGCACATGGCCCATGTGCAGACGGCCACTGGGGTAGGGAAACATGGCTAGGCAATAGAACTTTTCTTTATTCGGGTCTTCGATGGCGCGAAAGCTGCCTTCGGCCTCCCAGTATCGCTGGGCCTCGGTTTCGACGTGCTCGGGTTGGTATTGGGACTGATGATGGGTATTTTCGCCTGACATGGTCGGTTAATGAATCCTGTAGCTATGAGTCTGAAAAAGGCGTTTAGGATACCGTACTCTCCTGTCCTGGCACCAGAAACTGGCGCAAGTTCAAGCACCAGGTCAAACCAAAAGGCCCTACAAAAAACTCGTAAGCAAACCGCAATGACGGGCACCCTTTCAATATTTTTAAGGCATAATCTGCATCACTCTGTTTCCAATGAACTTTTTTTATGCTTTCATATAATATGCCGCGACATTGTTCAGGACGAACACACTGCTAAGCTGTTGATGGTAACGTCCCGCAATAAGCCCGGTTTGAGTAATGACAAACAACAAAAAACCTGATCACAAAAAATCCCAAAGCAGCATTCCCGAAAAAAACTTTCAGGGCATGATCGAGTCCACCGCTGGCATTCCCTGGGTGCTGGATTACAGCAGCTTTCAATTTACCTACGTGGGCCCGCAGGCAGAGAAGGTCCTCGGCTACCCCGCCGAACAGTGGTACGAAAATGACTTCTGGGGTGACCACATTCACCCTGATGATAGGGAAGCCGCCCTCAGCTATTGCCTGGAGGCCTCACTAAAAGGCCAGGATTACGATTTTGAATACCGCATGATTCACCGCGATGGGCACGACGTGTGGATTCTCGATTACGCCAACGTCGTTATCGAAGATGGAAAACCGGTACGGCTGCAAGGTTTTATGTTCGACACCAGCGCCCACAAACAGGCCGATCAATCCCTGCGGGAACACACGGCCCTGGTCGATGCCGTATATCGCGCCTCGCCCGATATGATTTTTATACATGCCAACGACGGGCGCATTCTTGATGCCAATGAAAATACCGTGCGCCGATTTGGCTACACTCGGAAAGAAATGCGCAACAAAACTATTGCCGATATTTCTGCCGACGAAAACCTACTCAACATGGCCAGTGCCTACGTACAAGAGGCAATGGCCGGTCTGAAACCCGATTTTGAGTGGCGCTGTAAAGACAGTAACGGCCATACCTTTCCCGTCGAAGTGAGGCTGCGCAAACTGCAGGGCGGGGATGCCGTCGATGCCCCCGCAGTCATCGCCGTAGTGCGCGATATCAGCGAACGCAAACGTTCCGAGGATGCTGTTAAACATATTGCCGCAGGTATCGCCGCTGAGACGGGAGATAGCTTTTACCAACATCTGCTCAAACATCTCGCCACCCTCTTTGATGCCGACCATGCTTTTATCGGCCTGCTCGACGAAAATAATCCGCACATCATCAACACACTCTCCGTATTGGCACATGGCAACAACACCAAGAACCGGTCTTATGCCCTGCAACAGACTACCAGTGCGGAAGTCCTTGCACGCGGCACCTGCGCATACCCGAACAACGTGCAACAAAGCTTCCCCGATGATCAGCTACTTATCGATATAGGGGTGGACAGTTATATTGGCACCCCGCTATTTGACAGCAATAACCAAGCCATCGGGCTGATCGTGGTGCTCGATAGCAAGCCCATGAAGCAACAACAACAATTTACAGAAATTCTCGAAATTTTTGCCTCCCGTGTCGCCGCCGAAGTTGAGCGTTCGCGAGTTTACCAACAACTTGAACGCACTCAACAAAAATTATCTCTACACGTCCAAAAAACCCCATTGGGAGTTATCGAGTGGGATACCGATTTTTGCGTGACCGACTGGAACCCCGCCGCTGAAAAAATATTTGGCTTCACAAAAAAGCGTGCGATGGGATGCAATGCACGCAAACTCATTATTCCAGCGCAGCATCATGAACACGTGGAAAAGATGTGGCAAACACTGTTCAACACCGGCGGCGGCACACGCAGCACCGACGACAACATCACCCAACAAGGAACAATCATCACTTGCGAGTGGTACAACACACCCTTAATCAATGATGACGGTATCGTTGTCGGTGTTGCCTCACTGGTCTTGGATATCACAGATCGAATTCAGGCAGAGACAGAATTAAAGAACCATCACCATCACCTGGAACAACAGGTCGAGCTACGCACCGCAGACTTGCAAAACATTAATCAGGAACTGGAATCTTTCAGTTATTCTGTATCCCACGATCTTCGCGCGCCACTACGCCACATCAACGGCTTCAGCCAAATATTGCTCGAAGATTATTTTGAGCAACTTGATGAAGATGGACAGAAGCTGATTGAGCGTATTCGCAGCAACACAGCGCACATGGAACACCTGATTGACAACTTGTTGCAACTCTCCCGCGTCTCCCGCAGTAAGATTGTTCGTGAATCCCTCAACCTGAGTGACATCGCACATCAGATCATTGATAAGCTGCAACAACACGACAATAAACGTAATGTCGGCGTGACCATCCAAAGTGAATTGCATGTTTCAGCAGATCACCAGCTGACGCGTGTACTACTTGAAAACCTGATCGACAATGCCTGGAAATACACTGCCAAGACGCAAACGGCAAAAATCTGCCTTGGGATAAGTAGCAGTGAAAATGCAGAACAGATCTTTTGTCTACGCGACAACGGCGCGGGTTTCGACATGCAATACGCAGATAAATTATTTACCGCCTTCAAGCGGCTTCACAGCGACAGTGAATTTGAAGGGATCGGTATTGGCTTGGCAACCGTGAAACGCATCATCAACCGTCACGGCGGCAAAGTGTGGGCCGAAGCAGAAGCTGGAAAGGGCGCCGCTTTTTATTTCAGTCTAGGCAAACCCTGATTGTTCATCGGCACGAACACCACGGCAGCACGCATCCAGTTGATCGACCAACTCGGTGACACCCTCAATATTATTTTTGTGCAACTGTGAATGAATTTTCGCAGCCCCTTCAGTTAACGCAGGAAACCCGTAGCCCCCGGCGCTGCCTTTTAAATTATGGGACAACTGCTTGACTGTTTCCCAGTCTGCATCGTTAGCCGCCTGTTTTATGGCATCCATTAACTTCGGCAGGCCGCCCACAAACAGCGCGACAAGTTGCGCATATTCTGGATCATGTTCCAGTTCGACGTCCAATTCAGGCGCCGATACATTAGCATCACCCACCGCGGTCATATGCGATGGCAGAAGATAATGCGCGATGATTTCTGCCAACTCGGCACGACTTACTGGCTTTGCAACAAAATCATCACAACCCGATTGCAGACAGCGTTCCCGATCTTCTTTCATGGTACTCGCAGTCAGCGCAACAATGGGCGAAGTGTAACCACGCTGACGCAGCAATTTTACCGCTTCCAAACCGCCCATAACAGGCATTTTCATATCCATCAAAATAACATCGAAGGCAGCGTGTTCTGCTGCCTCCACGGCCAACTGACCATTCTCCACCACTTCAACCTCTGCACCCATGCGAGTGAGCAACAATTTCATCAGGCGTTGATTCTCTGGCACGTCTTCTGCCAGCAACACCCTGCCGTACATTAA
Organism: uncultured Ectothiorhodospiraceae bacterium; assembly: GCA_964401355.1. Lineage (GTDB taxonomy): Bacteria > Pseudomonadota > Gammaproteobacteria > SZUA-152 > SZUA-152 > SZUA-152. Next base: position 23,456 of record CAYNYJ010000013.1, read on the forward strand.
TGATTTATTTTGAAGTGAAACGCTGGCCGCCTCATCACTTTGTTTAGTGGAACCCCCGCTATCGAGAGGACGATTGGCAAACCCGGATCTGGCGGATGGTGGCACGACTTGATCAATCATATCGACATCTTCCAGCAACTCACCAATATCGATAGTCAACGAAAAACGACTGCCGCCACCAATATGACTACTTACCGTTATGAACCCCCCCAGCTTTTCTGCCAGGCGTTGCGACAGGGACAAACCTAAACCAGTACCGCCATATCGTCGTGTCGGAGATGAATCCACTTGCATAAAAGCACCAAATATGGCGATTAACTCCGAGGTTTCAATGCCAATACCAGTATCCACAACTTCGAAAACCATCTCCCTGACCTCAGAATAATAAGACACATTTATTGCGATACTACCTTCCTCGGTAAATTTTATCGCATTACTACAAAGGTTCAACAACACCTGTTTTAAACGCAGTGCATTGCTGCTCACTTTATTCGGCACTGGAAAATTATAATTTACGGCAAAGAACAAACCCTTTTGATCTGCTTGTGGCCTCACCAGTTCTTCCACCTCATAAAGCAGGGTCACAATATCCACAGGTTCACGATCAACCTCCATCTTCTCCGCTTCTATTTTGGACAAATCCAGAATATCGCTAATTAACTGTAATAAATGTCGGCTACTTTTGGTAATAATGTCAGCACTTTCCTGTTGGCGCTTGTCCGCCGCAAGCTCTTCGCTCAATATTTCAGAATACCCAATAATGGCCGTTAAGGGGGTACGAATTTCGTGACTCATGGTGGCCAGGAATTCACTCTTAATACGGTTCGAGCGTTCCGCTAACTCTCGTGCCTCATTATCCAGCTGTGCCTGACGCTCCATTTTAAAATGTCGGCGGTCAACCCATCGAATTCGAAAAAACAGGGTCATCGACAACAACAACAAACCGCCCAGCCCGGCACTGAGAATCGTTAGCACACGCAAATTGTATTGCTTGGTAGCCAGCTCTTCCGCTGCACGGCGATGCAATAAACCAACATCAAGATGCGCCGCAGGGCTGAGCACAGCAACACCAAATTTGTCTTGATTGTATTTCTGAATAAAGGTTTGCGCCGCAGGTGAAACCAGATAATTAACAAATATTTCTGCCAATGCCTGGTTTACACCCGGTACCTGCTCGGCATTGACCACCATCGCGCTATAAACATTGCGCAGAGAAAGATCTTCTCGATACAGCAGAGCGATATCATTGGTAAATTTCTCGCGATGACGCACATAGGTACCGACCTCCACCATAGTGAAAGCTTCCAATTCGGCCGCTTGTCGCAATGCCTCATACGCGCTAGTGCCGGTATTTTCATAGCCCAGCCAGTCTGGATTGATACCGGCGGCCGCCCACAATTCGCGTATTTTCCGATAGGTGCCACCGCGTGGCGAGGGCTCTAAAAAAGCCACTTCCTGTTCCGCCAACATCCGCAGCAAACTCACAATATCCGTCGCACCCGCCACATCGGCCAGCGCATCCACTGGGCCAAACAGGGCATATTCGCTGTACATAATATTGGTGCGATGCACCGCAACCCCCTGAGTAATCAGGCGCTTTTCTTCCGGGGGGTGATGAGTGAGCGTGGCATCGACCTTGCCCTGGCGAGCAAGATCCAGTGCCTGAATGGCACCCACCACTTCAAATTTCACGTGCAATCCAGGATACTGAATCTCAAAGGCATGGATCAAAGCCTGTACCAGCCCGGTTTCCATCGCGGATTTGGCAACGCCAAGGCGAATCGTCTGTGAATCTACTGCCTCAACAGCGGTTGCTGGTACCAACCACAACAACAAGGCAACACACAAACAACGTCGAATCAATTTAGAGATGCGCATTGGAAACAGCATCTGTCTGAAGACCACGACATTCCAAAAAACATCTCCTTATATAACGCACCCCAAAAATACTTCACACGACATGCAGGTACGCTATCAGCACTATCTCACAATTTCCCAGCCAGTTTAACGAAACGCTACATAGTAACCGTGATAACAATATCTCATTCACAAATAACGAATCCCCCTCTTACAATCATGTAAATTCGGACTATACCCATTTTAAGCGAGTTATTTTATGATCTGGGGGCGATACAGCAGCTAAACTAAAGTTAAACTGAAACTGGACGGTGATCCGCCATAAGGCGCTGGAGGTCGCAAAGGTTGGTGTTACTGCCTAAAATCACCGTTTCTAAGGACAGGCCCATCACATTCAGGAGGATACATGCACACTTCACCCTTTATGCTCGCTAGTACGTTGTTTATTGGCACCGTGTTCATTGGCACGGTGTTCATTCCGCAACAATCCGTCTTCGCATCCGAGGAAGATGACATGGCAGCCATGCAGCGGCAGCTCAACGCTGAAGTCTTTGAAAAGCCCTTTCTTGCCGAGCAACCCGAAAAGGTTGAGGCTTATATCAAGGAAGCCATGAAAAAAGAACTGAAACCCCTGGAATACACGGGCCGATACTGGCGTCGGGGTTACACCTGCCGTGATCTGCTGCGTCACTCCTGGCGTGAGTACCGGAACTGCCGGTATTATTACCGTCATCACGGACGTTATTATCCATATCCATGAGGCACAATACTGACATCCCACGTATCAGCGGGCTGCTAAATTATTCTGAAAAATAAAATATATAAATAAAATCGTATAATCAAACACCCTGGAGGGAATCAACTATGTCAGGATTACATCGTATCTTTAAATTACTCATGGTGGGCGTATTGGTCGCTGTCGTTACAGGCTGCGCCGCAGTCCACACATCCGTCGCCAAACGCAACCTGGACGTGCAAACCCGCATCAGCTCAGCCATATTTGTGGATGCCGTAAAACGTGATAAGCGCATCGTTTATGTCGACATCCGCAGCGGCATCATGGAGTTCGACCGTCGCGCGTTCAAAAAGTCGGTCATCGCAGAATTCGCCGCCAATGATAATGGTTACCGCATTACCGACGACCCGGACGAAGCTCAGTACCACATGAACATCTTTGTCACCAAGCTGGAAAAGACCAACCCCACAGCAGCTGAAGCGGCGTTAAAACGCGGTTACCGGGGTGATGTCGGTGCCGGTGCCGCTCTGGGCGCAACAGTAGGTGGCGAGCGCGGCGGATCTATCAGCGGCGTAGTAGGCGGTAGCATCCTCGGTGCTTTGGGCACCACGGCAATCAACGCCTTTGTACAGGACGTGACCTATTTGTTGGTGGCCGATGTACAAATCAAGGAAAAAACCCGCCGTGGTGTCATCGTCCGCAAGGACACCCAAATCAGCACCAAAGATGGTGATTCTGGTGGAAGCACTCAACGCGTTTCCGAAGCGACGAATCGCAAGGAATATCGCACCCGTATCGTGACTACTGCCAATAAAGCCAATCTGGACATCGAAGAAGCACAGCCCCTCATGTTCAAAAAGACGGCGTATGCGATGTCAGGTTTTTTCTAAAAACATAGGCTCTTGCATACACTGGAGAGCCCAGACTAAAGTACCGGGATTAAGCGCCGAAGCCAGAGAGCCTCCGCAGCAATAGTCATCCTGCTACACCAAACTCACGGGGCGCATTATGCGCCCCGTTTTTTGTCGGCACCTTTTGTCGGCAACGGTATCTACCGTAAAAAGCCTCGAACGTGACCTGTACAGCGTACAGGCGGAGAGCCATACTCATCTCAGAGGTGGACAAAAAAGGAGTGAGAATATGGGTACCGACAAACACACTCAACATGAATCGGCCTACAATCGTATGCTCAACCATGCCCGAACCTACCTGCAAGAAACCACGCATGAACTGGGCAGCAATATTCATGATGTGATTGAATCAGCCAAAAAACAGACCATCCACTTGGGTGAGTTAAGCAAAGATGAAGCCGAACTGATTGGCACTTATTTGCGCCGGGATTTACACAATGCCGGGGAATTTATCAAGCAACAACGGGGTGAATTGGCGGACTGGTTGCGCTTCGATGTGAAACAAATTGAACAGCGAACCTGGGAAGCATTGTCTCTGGTGGTCGACAAAACCACCATCGAACTGAATCACCTGCGAAATCGAGCTCAACAACTGGACGAATGGCACACCGGTGAAATCACCGGCCCCGGCACCCTGATGTGCAACGCTTGCGGTGAAGAAATTCATTTCCACAAAACCGGACATATCCCACCCTGCCCGAAGTGTCACACCACGGTTTACCATCGCGCCAAAGCAGACGACACCGATAGTTAAGCCCCGATGGTTTGCTCGATGGTTTAATAGACCCCGATGTCGAGATAGGAACGCGAGATTTTGCGTATCGCGTTGACGTAGGCTGCCATTCGGTAAGTGGTAATTTTACTGTTACTGACGCGCGTTTCACGCATTTCCTGGAAGGCTTGGCGCATACTGTCATCCAGACCTGAACGCACCAGATCCAGCTCACTCGCGCCAGCGTTAATCTTGTGCTTGAATTTATCAGGCACCGTTTTCCCGGTGAGATTTTCCAGCGCTTCGATTTGATGCTGTCCACGCAACTCGTCATAACGGCGCTGCATACGGCCAAAGCGAATGTGCGAGAGATTCCGTATCCATTCAAAATAGGAAACCACCACGCCACCCGCATTAGCGTAAGCATCTGGAATAATCACCACACCTCGCTGATTGAGTTTCTCATCCGCCGCGAACGTCACTGGTCCATTGGCCGCTTCAATAATAATATTTGCCTTGATGCGATCCACATTTTGCAGATTGATTTGTCCTTCCAGAGCTGCAGGGATCAGAATGTCGCAGTCCATTTCCATCACCCGGGTGGTGCTACCGGGGCCATAACGGCCGCCTGGGAAACCATTCAGTTTTCGATGCTCGACCTTGTAGCGATAAACCGCTTCAATATCCAGGCCTTCTTCGTTGACTAGCACACCCTTGCTGTTTGTCACCGCAATAATTTTGCAACCATCTTCTTCGGACAAAAATTTTGAGGCATGATATCCAACATTACCGAACCCCTGCACAACCACGGTCTTGCCGCCCAGGCCGCCACTCAGATTGGCCTCTTTCACCGCATCCGGGTGACGAAACAATTCTTGCAAGGCGTATTGCACGCCCCGCCCGGTGGCCTCCGTGCGACCCTGGATGCCACCATGCTCCACCGGCTTACCGGTCACGCAGGCCGAATAATTAATGTCATCAGGCTTGAGGTGTTTATAAGTGTCGGCCATCCAGGCCATTTCACGCTGGCCGGTGCCCATGTCCGGCGCCGGTACATTGGTCGCCGGACTGAGAAAATCTTTGCGCACCAATTCCAAGGTAAACCGACGCGTAATGAGTTCCAGCTCATCACGTTTATATTTGTGCGGATCGATCAACAAGCCTCCCTTGGAACCACCAAAAGGCACATCAACGATGGCACATTTATAGGTCATCAAAGCCGCCAGAGCCTCAACTTCATCTTGATTCACATAGGGTGCGTATCGAATACCGCCCTTGGCTGGCAAACGGTGGGTGCTGTGCACGGCACGCCAGCCAGTGAACACTTCTACTTCACCATTGATCTTGACGGGGAACTTGACCTGAAGCACGGCATTGCAGGATTTTATGGCAGTGGCCACGTCCGCGCGCAAATCCATGACCTCCAGGGCGCAATCCACCATTCGGTCGACACTGTCACGAAAGGAAATTTCTTGCGCTAATTCATCCATTAATTGTTACCTCTGTGCGGGTTGACGTAATGTGACCGAGTGACATCCGTATGTTATTCATTAACGGCCTCTTCTGGGGGAAATTGACGAATCAACAGACGGATCCCGAGAAGCAGAAATTGAACCCAAATGTTTTTCGACTTCAGGCATTAAGTCAGCGCCGATTACGCGCCCAATAGCAAGCCAGACCCAGTGCCAGCAGCAAACCCAACAACATCGGCCAGTTGCCAACACGCACGTAAGGTGTGGCACCGGAACGAGGTTGCACAACACCGTCCAGCACCGCCACCTCAAATTGGGGTGAAACCGCCAACACCGTGCCGCGATAATTAATAATCGCAGATACACCATTATTGGTGGCACGCAACATCGGTCTCGCAGTTTCCATGCTGCGCATGCGCGCCATTTGCAAATGCTGGTGCGGCGCAAAAGAATCACCAAACCAGGCATCGTTGCTGACATTCACCAACAGGGTCGCCGCCGGCAAATTGCGAATCACCTCTTCACCAAAGGCATCTTCGTAACAGATCGACACGGAAATTTTTTGTCCATCCTTTTTATCGACCAACGTCAACAACGGCTGCACCGATGCACCGCGACTGAAGTTGGCCATCGGCACTTGCAGGATATCCAGCAAGCCGCCCAACACAGCTTTAAACGGAATGTACTCACCAAACGGCACCAGGTGTGATTTTTTATAAATTTGTGACGGCACGCCTTCATTACCGGCATCATCGCCCGTACCGACCCGTACCACCGCGTTGTAATATTGCTCACCATTGGTTTCCGACATCACCGGCAACCCAATCAACAGCGTCGCCCCACCGTTGTCCCGTGCCTCGCGCGCCAGCCCCTGTAAAAAAGTTTCTGCCTGATGAAAATAGGCTGGCAAAGCGGTTTCCGGCCAAATCACTAAATCTCGATCCCAGCGTTCACGACTTAGCCGGGTGTACAGGTCAATGGTCGGCGCGCGCTGCTCTGGTCGCCATTTAAGATTTTGTGGCACGTTGCCTTGAATCAGGCTCGCCGTCAGCGGCGAGCCATGCGGCTCGCTCCATTCAACTTGTGTCAACATCCCCGCCGCACCCCACAGCAACACCAGCATCGCGAGGCTTACCAGCCGCTGACGGCCGACCTGCCAAGCCGTGCTCAGTAGCAATCCCGCACTCAACACCAGCGCCCAGGAAATACCGTAGACACCCAGCACCGGTGCCAAACCCGCCAAGACGGAATCCGTTTGGCTATAACCCAGGTTCAACCAGGGGAAGCCCGTGAAGATCCAGCCACGCACCCATTCAAACACTACCCACAGCGCTGGCATCACTAACATGAAATAGGCGACCGGACTGAGCCGCGAGAAAAACCGGCGTGATAGCCAGCTCATGATCGCTGGAAATAACGCCAGAAACAGCACAAACAACACCGTGGCCGCGACTGACAACACCCCGCCCATGCCACCAAATTTGTAAAAACTGACAAAGACCCAGGAAATGCCCACGCCGAAAAAACCCACACCAAACAGATAACCGAAAATTAATGCCTGACGGGGTGGGGCCTGGAAACACAAAAAGAATAAAATCGCCGGAGAAAGCACCGCCAGCGGAAACCCGCCAATGGGGGCAAAGGCCAGGGGAAGTACTGCACCGGCCAACACCGCGATACTTGCCGCTCGCCAGCCGGAGGACAAGCGAGCACTCAAGGCAGAAAAATGACTACCCGCATTGAGGACAGCGCCGTTCGACATCAAGCCTCGCTGTCGACAGCTTCATCGGGTGCCGTTTCGGTTTCATCCACGTCTGCTGCCAGCACATTCATTTGCACTAAATGAATACGTCGACTATCGGCACGCAATACTTTGAAATCATAACGACCAATCCTGCATTTTTCATCACGCTCCGGCATCCGCCCAAACTCACGCATCAGCAAACCACCAATCGTGTCGAATTCATCATCGCTCAAGCTGGCAGCAAAATATTCGTTAAACTCATCCACCGGAGTCAACGCTTTGAGGGTGTATTGGGTGTCAGAATGTTTGACGATAAACATGTCGTCTTCAAAATCATGTTCGTCTTCGATATCACCCACGATTTGTTCCAGCACGTCTTCAATAGTCACCAAACCGGCCACGCCGCCGTATTCATCAACCACGATGGCCATGTGATTTCGATTGGCGCGAAAATCTTTTAACAGCACATTCAAGCGTTTACTTTCAGGAATGAACACCGCAGGACGAAGCATGTCTTGCAGATTAAATTTATGACGGTCGCCCTCTGCTGATCGGGCGTCCCGCTCACTGATATACGCCAGCAGATCTTTTGCCAGCAGAATGCCGACAATCTCATCACGCGTGTCGCCCACCACGGGAAAACGCGAGTGAGCAGACTCTACCACCAGCGGCAAAAAGGTTTCCGGTGATGCCGATTCTTCCACCACGATCATTTGTGAACGCGGCACCATGACGTCGCGCACCTGCATATCGGACACGGTCAACACGCCTTCGATCATTGTGAGCGCGTCACTGTCCAGCAAATTATGTTTTTGGGCGTCGCGCAATACCAAACTAAGCTGGTCGCGGTCTTTTGGCCGAGAGGAAAAGGTTTTATTAAGCAGTGTTTGGCTGAGCCGTTCCAGCCAGGAATTACGCTGCCGTCCGTTCCCCGCGGCAGCGTTTCTAGATCGATCTTCGTTCATGAGCGTGTATGCTAACTCTTGTTATGCTAAGTAAATGTATACTGAAAATATTGCGCTGAAAACCGAGTCATGATGTTTCATACGGGTTGGCATAACCAAAGCCGTTCAGCACAACAATTTCTTCTGCTTCCATTTGCTGTGCCTCCGCATCCGTTAAATGATCGTAGCCTAATAAATGCAAAGTGCCATGTACAATCATATGCGCCCAGTGAGCCTCGGCCAATTTATGTTGTGTCTCGGCCTCTTGCGCAACTACTTCCGCACAAATCACCAAGTCACCCAACATCTCGTCACACACATCTTCCGGCACACCGGGCGGGGCTTCAAACGGAAATGACAACACATTCGTTGCCCCGGTTTTTTGTCGGTACTGTTCGTTGAGCTGAGTGATTTCGTCAACATCAACAATCCGCACCGTCATGGTTTTCTCAAACTGATTCGGCTCGACCTTTTTAACGGCAGCCGATGCCCATGACTGTATAACATCGACCGTCGGCACATTCCATTGATCGACGTCATCCAGTGCCAGTTGCACTTCGACCTGCACGTTTTAATGCTTCCGGTTTTCTTGTTTCAACTCAGCTTTTTGCTCTTCGGCCATTTCGTACTGTTCGTAAGCGGTCACTACTTTTTGCACCAGCGGATGGCGCACCACATCCTTGGCCTGAAAAAAGGTAAAGCTGATACCTTCCACGCCTTTGAGTACTTCCACCACATGCCGTAGCCCGGAGCGAATGTTTTTCGGCAAATCAATTTGCGTCACGTCGCCGGTGATCACCGCGGTCGAACCAAAGCCGATGCGCGTCAAAAACATTTTCATCTGCTCAACCGTGGTGTTTTGCGCTTCGTCCAGAATAATGTACGCATCATTGAGGGTGCGACCGCGCATGTAAGCCAGCGGCGCGACTTCGATGAGGTTGCGTTCCATGAGTTTATCGACCCGTTCAAAACCCAGCATTTCGTACAGTGCGTCGTACAACGGGCGCAAATAAGGGTCCACCTTTTGCGCCAGGTCACCCGGTAAAAAACCCAGCCGCTCGCCCGCTTCCACCGCAGGCCGCACCAGTAAAATGCGCTGCACTTCTTGTTTTTCCAGAGCTTCCACGGCACAAGCGACGGCCAGATACGTTTTACCAGTACCCGCCGGACCCACACCAAAATTAATATCGTGGGATAAAATATTTTGCAGATAGCGCTGTTGGTTGGTGCCACGCCCCCGAATCACACTGTGGCGCGTGGTGACGAATATGTCTGCCAGCGGCTGTCCCGGCAGCTTCGTGGCGTCGAGCAGGGCGTCCAGTTCCTGCACCTTTACTTGCAGACAAAGATGCACCCGTTCCGCCTTCAGATCACCGCTCGCCGCCTCATCATACAACTGCACCAAGGCCTGTTCGGCAGCCTGCACCGAACCGGTGTCACCAATCACGGTAAACTGATTGCCCCGATTATTGACCTCCACTCCCAGGCGCTCTTCGATCAGGCGCAGGTGTTCATTAAACTGGCCGCACAAGGTGGCCAATCGCTGATTGTCGGCGGGTTCGAGACTGAAACTTCGCGAATCGGTTTGAGCGTTCAAATGTGGAGGGTACTTTTGGACAGGACAGGCATCATCATAAATACAGGCTACGCCATTCTCGCCGCGGTCGCTACAGCCTTTTCATCAATCATCACGACTTCGCCGCGCAGTGAGTTGGGGTATGCCTCGGTAATACGCACCTCAACAAACTCGCCGATCAACCTCGGTTGCCCCGGAAAATTGACCACCCGGTTGTTTTCCGTACGGCCGCTCATCTCTTTCGGGTCTTTACGCGAGGGGCGCTCCACCAGCACCCGCTGCACGGTGCCGACCATTGCGGCGCTGATCGCCGCGGCCATTTCACTGATGCGCGCCTGCAAGCTGGCGAGCCGCTGTTTTTTCACCGCCATCGACACATCGTCAGGCAAATCAGCGGCGGGCGTGCCGGGCCGGGCGCTGTACACAAAGCTGAAGGAATGATCGAAACCAATACTCTCGATGAGATCCATGGTGGCCTGAAAATCGGCCTCGGTTTCACCGGGGAAGCCGATGATGAAATCGGAGGACAGGCTGAGGTTGGGCCGTACCTCACGCAGGGCGCGCACCTTGGCCTTGTATTCCAGCACCGTATGGCCCCGCTTCATTTGCATTAAAATACGATCAGCACCGGTTTGCACCGGCAAGTGTAAATGGCTCACCAGTTCCGGCACTTCGGCGTAAACCTGAATCAGCGAATCGGACAATTCCACCGGGTGCGAGGTGGTGTAACGAATCCGGTCGATACCTTCGATCGCTGCCACGTAGTGAATCAGCAACGCCAGATCCGCAAGCTCGTCGTCATCCATCAGTCCGCGATAGGCGTTGACGTTCTGTCCCAGCAGGGTGACTTCGCGCACACCTTGCGCGGCCAACTGCGCCACTTCGGCCAGAATATCATCGAAAGGTCGGCTGATTTCTTCACCGCGGGTGTACGGCACCACGCAGAACGTGCAGTACTTGCTGCACCCTTCCATGATGGAAACAAAGGCGGTGGGGCCATCGGCCTTGGGCGCGGGCAGATTGTCGAATTTTTCGATTTCGGGAAAGGAGACGTCGACCTGCGGGGTCTTTTTCAGTGCAAGCTCGGTCAGCATCATCGGCAAACGGTGCAGGGTTTGCGGGCCGTAAATCAAATCCACATACGGCGCACGCTGGCGGATCGCTGCACCTTCCTGGCTGGCCACGCAACCGCCGACACCGATCACAATTTCCGGCCGTTTGAGTTTGATTTCGCGCCACATGCCCAGCTGGGAGAAAACCTTTTCCTGCGCTTTTTCACGCACCGAACAGGTGTTGAGCAGCAGCACATCGGCCTCTTCCGGGGTCGCCACCAGGCTGAGACCGTGGCTCTCTTCAAGCAGCTCCGCAGTTTTAGTGGAATCATACTCGTTCATCTGACAACCGAAGGTCTTGATGTAGAGTGTACGCGCTATTTTGGGTGCTGAAGTCATTTCCAAATACCTGTCTTCCTGCTAAATGCCGCCCTACAAAACAGGGCATCGCTGAAAAATCCTAGCCGCGCAGAATAGCACATTTAGCTTGTTTTTTCGCTGACTGAAAGTTTAGTGAAAACTCTGCTGGGGCACGGTGCTGGAAAAGACTATTGCCACAGAGAGCACAGAAGACATAGAGAAAAAACGTCAGCTCTGTGGCCGCTGTGGCAAAAACTATGCAGCGGTTGCTATTGACTAAAAATGCCGCGCAGACATGGGGAAATTCAGGCTATTTTTCGTAACTCGACTCAGAGGCAATCTTGTGGATGCTGAGATCAGCTCCCAGATATTCCTCTTCCTGACTGAGCCGAATACCGACGGTCATTTTGATGATGCCGTAAATCACCAGCCCGCCCCCTAGCGCAATGCTCACACCAATCACCGTGCCCGCCAGCTGCGCAGCAAAAGTCACACCGCCCATGCCGCCAAGCGCTTCAAGCCCGAAGATACCGGCGGCGATACCGCCCCAGGCACCGCACAAGCCGTGCAAGGGCCAGACACCTAGCACATCATCGATCTTCCATTTGTTTTGCGTCAGGGTGAAGGTCACCACAAACAGACCTCCGGCAATGGCTCCGGTCACCAAAGCTCCCATGGGATGCATCAGGTCAGAGCCCGCACATATCGCTACCAACCCGGCGAGCGGGCCATTGTGGACAAAACCTGGGTCATTTTTACCGACGACCAGGGCCGCAAGAATGCCACCCGCCATGGCCATCAATGAATTCACCGCCACCAGACCACTGATCGCTTCGATGGTCTGCGCCGACATCACATTGAAACCAAACCAGCCCACCGTCAGCACCCAGGCACCCAGTGCCAGGAAGGGAATACTGGAGGGCGGATGAGCGGAAATAACGCCGTCCTTGCCATAACGCCCGTGACGCGCGCCCAGCAACAGCACCGCACCCAGTGCGATCCAGCCGCCCATGGCATGCACCACCACGGAACCGGCGAAATCATGAAACTCGGCACCAAAAGTGGCCGCAATCCAGGCCTGCAGACCAAAATTGCCATTCCAGATCATGCCTTCATAAAAAGGGTACAGCAGGGCCACAATGACAAATGTGGCGACCGCTTGCGGATAAAAACGGGCACGTTCCGCGATACCGCCGGAGACGATGGCCGGAATCGCCGCCGCAAAGGTCAGCAGAAAAAAGAATTTCACCAGCTCGTAGCCGTTTTTCTCGGTGAGCGCCTGCGCCCCATCCATAAAACCCAGCCCGTAGGCCACGCCGTAGCCGATAAAAAAATAGGCGATGGTGGACACCGCAAAATCGACGATAATTTTGACCAGCGCGTTGACCTGGTTTTTCTTGCGCACTGTGCCCACTTCCAGAAAGGCGAAACCGGCGTGCATAGCCAGCACCATAATCGCCCCAAGAAGAATAAATAAAACGTCGTTTCCAGCCTGATGCGTCGCGCTAATAGTGTCCACTGATTCTCCCCTTCTGACCCTCCCAACACCGGCGCGTCCGCATGTTTGCGGCTGCCGCTGTGTTGGGACCATCGATGATTGTTACCGAAAGTGCGCTGTCTGGAAAAACACGGGCACGCCCCATGATTGATCAAAATCCAGCCGCAGTCGCCCTACATTGGCGCAGACTATACCGAACCCGCGGATGGAGTTCTATTTTTAGCGTATTTTTTGAAAGGTATCGCACCCGAAACGCACAGAATTTGTGCAGAATGCGGGCGGCCGCGCTTCAAATTAGCGCGCCCGCCATGAGTCTGGGAACAGGAATCCAACCGACCCCAGCGTGATTAGTGCGCAATTTTCGGCCAGTAATGCTCGACATCAAAACCCGGACTGTGTTTTTGCACATGACACTGGGCGCAGATTTGTTGCTTGGACCAGCCTGCATTGGCCAGCGGTTTGCCACCACCGGCCTGCGCATGAGCACGCCCCGCCCCGTGGCAGGATTCACACTGCACGCCCATCAAATGGCCACTGAGATTGATATCAAAAAAACCGCCGGGCTGATCAAAACCCACGACGTGACAGTAGATGCAGGCCGGATCAAAGGCCTTGTTCACCGCTTCAAGGTCTTCGTAGGCAATGGCATGCTGAGTATCAAACCAGACTTTGTGCTGACGAGCATGGCAAGTCTGACACACGGCCTCCCCCACGAAGGGACTGTCACCTGCAGCCTGTTTTTTGCGGGCCTCGACCCGCTTCAGATAATCGGCCTTCACCCGCGCATTGTATTCGTCGTACCAGGCGGCCAGTTGAGGCGCATCCTCAATGCTAGCCGGCATGGGCAGGATTTCGTGTTGCCAAGTCTGAATATTGCCCGCTTTCAGCGTCAAATCCAGCCGTCCCAGACGCATACCACGTGACCCTGCCTGCAGCACCAGGGTGCCATCCCGCATCCGGGGTGTGCCGTACACCTCGTAAGCAGCCCCCTCGATCACAATATCCACATGGGCGAGACTCATGCGTTCGGCAATTTGTGCATGACTCAAACTGGTGGCCAGCACCGTTAACTGCCCGTCAGTCTTTGCCTGACGCAACGCTTTGAGCAGCGCGGTGGGGGAATCTACCACCACACTGTGCTCACCCTGCATGTCGCGCAACGGCGATTCTGTGCTGTCCAACCAACTGAAATAGGCGATACGGTTCACCCCGCGCTCAATGATGCGCTGTGGCAGAAAGCCGGCCACGTCACTGTTTGCATTGCTCAGCACCCAGGGTAAGGCGCCGGACGTAGCAAAGCTGGCACCATAAGCCAGGTCACGCCATTGCACGGCAATAGCATCATAATCAAGCGTGGCAAAACCCTTGAAAATATACTCTCCTTTCAGGCGATCACCGGGTCCATCGGTACTGAGCAGACCACCCGCCGATATCACCACTAGCGACGGATCTTTTGTACGCAAATTCTGCAACAGGGTGGCACGGCGCTTAATACCACCGAGGTTGCCCTCGGCGCTGCAACCACACGGTTCCAGTTCACCATCGAGATTGCCGGAATAAATAATTGTCAGCGAAGTCCCGGCCCAGACCGGCGATACCGCAAGACACAGAACAAAAACGGCAAAACTGAGTGTGTTAAAGAATGTATGCTGACCCATTGCAGAATAATGCCTCATTTTTTTCACGACCTCTATTTCACGGAACACAGTTTAAGCAGGGATCACAATGGCACACCCGGTAAGCATCACCCCTTCATTATCCTGTGGTAGCCTGCAACGTAGACACTCTTCGCTGGCGACTGGAGACAGCACACCATGCACCTGCCCAATGCCCGTTTAGGCGTCATTCTGCGAAGAAGTTCCTTGGTTATTCAAACGATTGTTTTTAACAATGCTGTTACCAATGTTTCCAACAGCCTGCCCAACATAGTTCGCGGCATTTTTTGCCTCGCGATGTGTTCATTGGTGGTCGTCGTCGGCAGCGCCCATGCCGACTCAGGATTTCCTAACGAGGCTTTCCGTCACGGCTCACATTACGACTATCCGATCGATTTCACCCTGACGCTGTCCAACAGTAACATCGCGTTGCGGGCCGGGAATATCGATTATCAGGTCGCGCTGGAACGCATCAGCATCTCCGTTTTTTCCCTGCAAGACAAACACCTCCAATGGGGTTTCAACAGCGGGGCCAGTTATCTCAGCCCCGACAATGACCCCGCCGTGGCTGGCCTGCGTCTGAACGGTTACCACGCGGGTTTTGCACTACGGGCTAACCTCGGAAGCAACCCTCAGCTTGGCCTGCATGCGGACTATCGTTACCAGGAAACCCGGAATGAAACGACAAACCAGACGACAAGCCTCAGCTGGCATGAGTGGACCCTGGCGGCAACCGGCAAGATTATTCTCGGTCAGCGACTGGGCTTCACATTGGGCTGGGCTTACCGTGATATCAACGCGCAACGGCGCACCCGTGGCGACATCAACGATACTCTCAGCCTGCAACTCAACTCCCCCCTTCAGAGTCAATTCGAATTACAGTGGTTCACCGATGCTAGTGGGCGCATCAGCATCGCCTGGCAACGTGGATCGTACGAGAATATTGCGTTCAATTTTTCACGGGCATTCAAATAAGCCGGGCATCAATGCTGATATCCGGCTTATATTAGTGGTCGAAAAAATTAACGATAAAGAATCAACAATAAGAAAATTAATTGTGGCTGCGTGGTGCAGACAAGACCTGAATCAAACGATCTTCGAGCTCGATGCGATCCGCCAGTTTTTCGCCCAACTCCGACAGATCCCCTGCCAGATGGCTGAAATCGCCACAATGATCTCCGCAATCATATTTATCATTGAAGTCGAGAAAATTTTGAGTGATCTCCGAGATACTCGGATAAATCTCATCGGCGATGGCACGAATCGGTTCGCGACGTTCACGGTCTTCATCAATGTGCCGATACAACTGAAAATGAGCACTGGCGGTGTAGTCAATCAGAGACTCACAAAAAGTCTGCAGTAATCGCTGAGTATCTTCCTCAGGTTTAAAAGGTTGCCTGGAAGCCAGTTCACTATAAAGCGCCAATGCGCCAGTACGGCTTTCGACAAGATCATCGATTTCCTGGTGAGAACGGGCACGACGTTCTGGAATGGTGTGATTTTCAGACAACATATTTTCCCCTTACGACAATTATCTAACGTGTCCACCGACACTCGTTAGTGGCAATACAGTGCGTGGTTGTAATAGTAATGACAACATATGCTTGCAAAGGCAACTGCTGATTTACTCCACTACTTCACTCTACTGATTCAAAGCGTTCAGGTATCATAATAACAACCCTGGCTTTTCTTTGTAAACAGCCAGCTGTTGTCCGTCAAGCAATTGATTTGTCGGGAATTTATATGACTCGCGGCCACTTCCCCGGGGAATTTCCAAATCAACTGCCAATTAACGATTCAATCTTGCCCAGCAGTCGCGGGAAATCAACAGGCTTAGTGTCATAATCCTCGCAACCTGCTTCCATTGCTTTTTCCTTATCACCCGCCATGGCATGTGCCGTCAACGCAATAATCGGAATATCACGCGTCCCAGGGTCAGATTTTATACGGCGCGTCGCCTCCCAGCCATCCATCACCGGCAGACTCATGTCCATGAGAATAAGTGCGGGCTGTTCTGAACCTGCCAGGTCCACTGCAACACTGCCGTCTTGCGCAAACACCACATCATAACCCTTGCGCTCCAAACGTCGCGACAGCATGTCACGATTCATTTCGTTGTCTTCTACCAACAACACTTTCGACATAATAATGTCTCCTTTCTTTCCACAGAAACGTTCATCAAAAAATCGCCTGCCCGTCCCCTGCACTTTTCTTACTGGACGAATTAAACGACCCTTTATTCACAACCGCTAACCCTGCTCAGGATCCTTGAAAGCCTCCCGAACGTTCACAAACTCATCCTCTGTCTCAAAAAAGGCAAGCACCACATCCGGGTCAAAATGGTGACCACTCCCTTCTTGAATAATATTACGACTCTTTTCATGACTAAAGGCATCTTTGTAACAACGCTTTGACATCAACGCATCATACACATCGCCCAAAGCAAGAATACGCGCAACCAAAGGAATATTTTCTCCAGATTTGCCGTACGGGTAACCGGAACCATCCCATTTCTCGTGATGACCTTCAGCAATATCAATCCCTGAATGAATAAAGGCATTTCCCGGATGCTGGCGATCAACCTCACGCAACGTTTCCGCGCCAATCACCGGATGCTGTTTCATCACCTCCCACTCAACATCATTAAGGGCGCCAGGCTTCAGCAACACACTGTCTTCAATCCCTACCTTACCAATATCATGCAATGGACTGGCGGCATAAATGTTATCGACAAATTCGCGCGTAATAATCGACCGATACCTGGGCATGCGACTTAATTGTTCAGACAATAATTTACAATACTCACGCATGCGTTCAAGGTGCTCGCCAGTTTCCGGGTCACGCGACTCGGCCAGTTTCGACATCGCGAAAATTGCGGCCAATTGAGATTTGGAAATCTCACGCATTTTCGCACGCACCTCTTCCGACAAATCCTGATTGCTATGCTCAATCTTTGCGCGGTACCGTTCTTCCTGATCACTGAGGCGCTTGCGCTCCAGGCTGGCCCCTATTCGCGCTTTCAACAACACAGGATTAAAAGGTTTGGTGATGTAATCGACGGCGCCCATTTCGATACAACGCACGGCGCTATCTACATCATCCAGGGCGGTAATCATGATCACTGGAACACGTTGCAGTATTTCGTCTTGCTGCATGACTTCCAGAGTTTCATAACCATTCATCACAGGCATCATGATATCCAGCAATACTAAATCGAAGGACTGCTTACCCATAATCTCCAGTGCGTCTTTTCCATTCTTAGCTGAAGACAGATGAAATCCAGAATTACCCAGGCGACGCAGCAACAAATCCCGATTCATTCCATTATCGTCAACCACTAGTATTGAAAACGAATTGCCATTTAGCGAAACAATTTTTTGTTGGCTTATGCTCATCATGAATTCACCTTATCCATACAATATATTCAATATTGTTCATGCTTAATCAGCAGTCCTTTAACTATCCAGACATCACGTTCTCCTGCGCTGGGTCCATCAGTTCGCGCAAGCGCCGCAACAAGGTGTCCAAACTATACGGCCCTTTTTCAACAATCATATCGACAGATTCCAGTAAATGCTGACGCTCATCATCATCGACGGTGATGCCGGTAAACGCCAATACCGGAATGGCCGCCCACTCAGGTACTTTCTCAAGTTGTTTAAGAAATTCAGCGCCGTTCATCCTTGGCATATCCAGATCCAGAATGATGGCAGAGGGCGGATTTTCAGCAATGCGTATTAAACCCACTTCACCATCACCGGCTTCCACCACCGTCCAATTTTCATTCTCAAATACCATGCGGGCCAGCCGTCGCGCGTCAACATCATCATCAATCACTAGCACCAACGGCCCCTGCAGCGCGCGAATATTGCGTTTAATACATTCCGCTAAACTCGCCCGCTCAACCGGTTTGAGAATATAATCAATCGCCCCCAACGCTGCAGCTTTTGAACGTTCGTCAACCATACTGTGCAACACTACCGGCAGACGCACTAAAGCGGGGTCAGTTTTCAACTGCGACAACACCGACCAATCACACACCCCCGAAACAACCACATCGAGCAATATCAAGCGGGGTTGCAATTCCGCTGCTCGTTTGATGCCCTCACTCCCGCCACGAGCCACTTCAATACGAAAACCATGCCCCCCCAATGATCGTTCCAAAAGTTCTCCCACCGTCGGATCATCATCTATCACCAGAATGGTTGATACTTTTTCACGGCGTTCTCTGGAATCGCTATCTTCCCTATTATCGAGTAAACGGTCTTTTTCAGGATCTTTTTGATACACATAAATTTCCTGCACCTCAACAATTTCCTTCGAGCGATAAGGATCCTGTACTTTCGCAGGAATTTGTAATCTAAATTCAGAGCCTTGCCCCTTTTCACTGCGAACCGTGATATCGCCCCCCATCAATTGGCACACACTACGACTAATCGTCAAACCCAAACCAGTACCCCCATACTTACGCGTTGTGGATTCATCGGCCTGAGTAAAAGGTTTAAATAACGTTTTCTGCTGACTGTCGCTGATGCCAATGCCCGTATCGATAATTCGAAACAACACCCAGTCCTGCCCAAGGTCCGACAGCCGATCAACACTTAAGGTAATAGTGCCCTCATGAGTAAATTTTGCGGCATTCCCCAGAATATTAATCAATGCCTGTTTTAGCTTGGAGATATCAACATACACACTGCCTATATTGTCATCACACTGAACCGTTAGCGTATTGCTGTTGGCCGAAATGAGTGGGGCAATATTATCGACGACCTCATTTATCAATTTCTGCAGACTGTAATCACCCAAAAATAACTGTGTTTTACCCGCCTCAATTTTTGCCAAATCCAACACATCATTAATCAATAACAACAGGTGCCGCCCTGAATTGACAATACGCACCAAATCACCCGCGAGTTCTACACTCCCCGAATCACCCGCATCCTCATACAGCATTTCGCTATACCCAATAATGGCATTCAGTGGTGTGCGTAACTCGTGACTCATGTTGGCCAGGAACTGGCTTTTTTCCTTATTCGCCGTTTCCGCCTCCAGTTTGGCCTGCAATGCTGCCTGTGCTGCAGCATGTTCAGCCTCCAGGGCTGCATCACGTTGGCGAAGCCGTGCAAACAATTGCTCAAGTGCGCCCCACACCTGACGAATTTCAGCACTCATTGAACGACTGGCTGGTGGCAGGTTCACTTGTGTATCTAAATCCACATTTTTCAAACGCCCCACAAGATCCGTTAACGGATTCAATAATCGGCGCACCCACAATTGCATCGCTACCAACAACAATAACGCGATGCCGATTGACCAAACCATTTCCCACCACATGTCACTGATGAGACGATTAAAAAAAGCATCGTTATACTCCAGTTTTACACTGCCTAATAGCTCCATTGTGGTTGGCGAAAATATGGGTGTTTCAGCACGAAATGGTTTGGCATCAGCAGCCACATTATTGCGGCGTTCTATAACACGACCATCTACCAAATCCACTTTCAAACTCACGACAATAGGGAAACCGTAAACCGGGTCTCTTAACAGGATCAATTGATTAAGAATGTCTTCCAGATGTTGCTGGTTATTTTTCTCCACTGCCGTTTCCAATAACTGGGTGTACGGCGCAATCAACAATTCCACTTTCGTTTGTTCGGCCACTTTCAGGGTCGGCGCAGTGACAAATGCCCAATGTCGAACAATTGCCGCCATGCTCAATGCCACCACCACCACCATCGCCAGTGATACACGCGTTGTCAGTTTTGACAAAACATCATTCATAGTGTTTTGACATTTTCATCAACAATGCATTAATCACGACCTTTGATCGCAACAATGTCGACAAATTAAAATAAGGTTTAACGCGGTTCGTGATAGAAATCCCAACCGTGACTCCTCGCTCCACATCACCCGCAAAAGGTGAAAATACCAAGCGATGGGTTTTATCGGCGAACATCATCACTTTGTTCAACTGTGGGTCGGTTAATTTTTCTACGATAAATATGGCTGTCGGCGGATCATTCTCACGAAACACATCCGTTACACTGATTGCCTTTGTAACAATATGCATGCCGCCAATATTTTTATTATCTTCTTGCATATGATTGGAAATCTGCTGCGCATATTTTTCATCCTTGTCATAAACAAACAGTAAATAGGCCTTCCTGTCGTCATCCAGCTTTTCCCGGAAATGGTTATCGACCGCCACGATACGGGGGAAAATTGATAATGAAATCGCCACTCGTCGAGCGTCCGTTTCATCGGCAAGAATTCCGCCTGCAATTGTTCCGGACATCACACAAATCATAATCATGCAACAGCGCAGCAGCCTGCCCCGGCACAAAACCGCAATCGCCAACACACATACCCGTTGTAAAATAGGTAATCGCTGGCAACTAAAGAAAAATGTGTTCATTAGCGTAGTGACTAAAACTCTATTCCTGTCTGTAGCCAATACTTCCGTCCTGGCCGCGGATAATCGTCTTGATATGACGGAATAACCGCGCCGCCAAAAGACACCAATGGCGACGGGTATTGAACATCAACATCGAACATGTTTTTGATGCTGGCCTCCACCAAATCGCCATCGATATTGGTGCCGGAAAAGCTCAAATCCAATCGCCAACCCTGGGCGCGATTCTCAAACCACCACGGGGCACCGGACGTTGTTCTGCCGAGACTACCGTGGCGCACTGGGGCCTGCTTCACCTGTTTGCGAATCACTACATTCTCCACCCCGGGGATCAGCACCAAAGCCTCGCTGACATTGCGCACGCCCTTATCCTGAAAACCCTTGCCATACAACACCGACACCATACCCGGCACAAAACCGACATTCATCCTGGTGCGAGTCGCAATTCGGGTTTTTTGTTGCAGCGCACCTAATAACGCTTGCAAGGCAGCATCGGTATTCCCTTCCTCTCTAGCAACAACAGTCTGCAAGGGAAAAAACAGCATCAACATCCGTGCCAGAATTTGAGCGACACCCAGCCTAAGACGATTGAATCTCTCTCCAATATGCTGTTCTTGTTGCGTTCGTTTCACTGAATTTATCCCTTTCAATTTCATTGTCAGAGCGTCAGCACACGGCACACAAATTCACACACCATCCCCGGCTATCATGAAACAGCCGTTACTCCATAGTTTATTCGGCAATTTCCAATAAAACTTAAACAAAGACAAGCCGGTAGAACTACTAATGACGCTGCAAATTATTACCCCAAAGGAACACTGACAAGTCACATTCCACTACACCGCCCACTCATTATTCCCATAAAAACTTCTCACAAAAAAAGGGACCCGAAGGCCCCTTTATCAATCTTAGCGAGCAACGTTTACCTCAACGCAGCCTGCGCTGCGGCCACCGCCACGCCGCTGTCGATGGAAGCGCCCATGTCGGTCAGCACGGTATCCAGCGTGCCCAGGCAGAACATTACGTTTTTGGCGTTACTGGCATGACCCATCAGACCGATACGCCACACCTTGCCCGCCAAGGCACCCAAGCCAGCGCCAATTTCCAGATTAAACTCGTTGAGCAGACGCCCGCGCACTGCGGCCTCGTCCACGCCCTCGGGAATGGTGACGGCATTCAACTGCGGCAGACGTGCCGCCTCCGGCACGATGAACGACAGGCCCATGGCCTCGATGCCGGCACGCAGAGCCAAATGGTTCGACTGATGACGCGCCCAGGCATTTTCCAGCCCCTCTTCCTGTAAAATCACCAGCGCCTCGTGCAGACCGTAGAGGGCGTTAACCGGGGCAGTGTGATGGTAGGCGCGTTTGGCACCCGAACCCCAGTAACCCATCACCAGATTCAGATCCAGGAACCAGCTCTGCACGGTGGTTTTACGGGCCTGAATGCGCTCAACGGCTGCCGCACTGAAACTCACCGGCGACAGGCCCGGGGTACAGGACAAACATTTTTGGGTGCCGGAATAGATGGCATCAATGCCCCACTCATCCACCTTGATGGGGGTACCGGCCAGCGAGGTCACCGCATCAACGATCACCAAACAGCCGTGCTCATGGGCGATTTTGGTCAAGGTTTCGGCATCGGATTGCGCACCGGTGGAGGTCTCAGCATGCACAAATGCCACGGTGGTGGCCTCGGGATGGGCCTTCAGGGTCTCGGCCAGTTTATTGGGGTCGACGGGCATGCCCCACTCATCTTCCACCATCACCGGGGTCGCGCCACAACGCTCGACGTTCTCTTTCATGCGCCCGCCAAACACACCGTTTTGACACACCACCACGGTATCGCCCGGCTCGATCAGATTCACGAAGGCCGTCTCCATGCCTGCCGAACCCGGGGCCGACACCGGAATGGTCAGCTCATTTTGGGTCTGGAAAGCATATTGCAACAGAGTCTTCATCTCATCCATCAACGCCACAAACTGGGGATCCAGATGGCCAATAGTGGAGCGTGCCATGGCATTGAGGACACGCGGATGCACGTCGGAGGGGCCGGGGCCCATGAGGGTGCGCACGGGGGGGATGAAGGTGGAAATCGTAGGGGCATCAATAGGCATAATCTTCAATCTCGTAAGCTCAGAGGAAAAATAAAAGGGAAAAGATAAAAGTAAAAACCCAGCGATGCCAGATTTTTATACCGCAGCAGGTGCAGAGGATACTACTTTCCTCTTTACCCTTTCCTCTTTCCCCTGCTGTAATTAGTTGACCGATTTTATCGCTTATCCCGGTTCCAGGCAATCCGCCAGCACTTCCACCCAGTGCTTCACGGGTACGAGTGCGGGGTTCGACGCGGACGCGGGGCCATTTTCTGCCTGCCGCAGATGCATCAAACAGCCAATATTCGCGCTGGCGATCAGCCGTGGCGAACCAGCCAGCAGGGCGGCCCGTTTATTTTCCCGCAAAGCCGCTGATAATTTGGGCTGCAAAATCGAATAGGTACCTGCAGAACCGCAACACAGATGAGCGTCTTTCACCGGCACTAATTCGTGGCCCCAGGCGCGCAAGATGCCTTCCACCACGCCCCCCAAATGCTGGCCGTGTTGCAAAGTACAGGGCGCATGAAAGGCCACCTTCAAGTGGCTCTGGGATTTTTTCACTACCGGCTCCGGCGCTACTATTTCGGCGATGTCTTTCACCAGGCTGGAAATACGCACCGCTTTGGCGGCGTATTGTTCATCGTGCTGTAAATAATGGCCGTAATCTTTCACCTGCAGGCCACAAGCGCTGGCGGTGCTGATGATCGCCTCGGCCCCCTGCTCCCCATCCTGCTCCAGCAACGGCCACCAGGCATCAATGTTGCGACGCATCATCACCGCCGCGGCTTCCGGCGCGGCCATGTGTTGATGCACGGCACCGCAACAGGATTCACCCGCAACCCGCAGCACGCTGATGCCCAGACTGTCCAGCAACCGTGCTGCGGCCAGATTGATCTCCGGCGCCGCTACCGATTGCACGCAGCCATCGAGCAGGATCACCCGCCGCGCATGTCGCGGCTCGGGCCACGCAATACTGGGCGCGGGCCGTGGCGGCACCGCCTTGCGCAGCACCTTGGGCAGCAGCGGACGAAACCACCGCGCCACACTGGCACCCGCAGCAAAACGCCGCGGGTACGGCAATATTTGTCGCAGCCCCCAACGTACCAGCCGTTCAAGGATCGGACGACCACCGAGCGCTTCCACCTGTTCACGACCAATATCCAGCAGACGACCGTATTCGACACCCGACGGACAGGTGGTTTCGCAATTACGGCAGGTGAGACAACGATCCAGATGCAGACGTGCGGTGGCGGCCTCGGTCTCCCCCTCCAGCAGTTGCTTGATCAGGTAAATACGCCCGCGTGGGCCATCCAGCTCATCCCCCTGTAATTGATAGGTGGGACAGGTGGCATTACAAAAGCCGCAATGCACACAGCGCCGCAAAATGGCATCGGCCTCGCGGCCCTGCGCAGTGGATAATACGTTCTCGGATAATCGGGTTTGCATTTATTGCTTGTCGTTATTCAATGGGTGAACACACTACCAGGCCTCGTACAGACGACCGGGATTGAGAATACTTTTGGGATCAAAGGCCTGTTTCAGGCGTTGATGCAGGCTCGCCAGTCCTGGGCTCAGGGGCGGCTGCGTGGTGCCGCTCGCCGTCATCAGACTGGCGTGCCCGCCTAAACGCGCCACTGCCGCATGCACGGTTTGCGCCGAGGCGTCGGTCTTTAGCCAGCGCTGCGCCCCGGCCCAATCGATCAGGCAGATGCCCGGCAGTTCCTCGTCGTGCGCCTCACCGTAAAAGAGCGGCGTCGCTGATGGCAGGGACAAGCGCCAGACTGACTCGACATCAGCCCATTGATTTTCACCAAAGAAAGTGAGCTGGCGTTCACGCAAATTTCGCCAGAAACGATGAGCACGTTCGTCGTCCGGCACCTCGATCGCGAAACCGGGCTGCTCGCGCCGAATAAAATCGATACCCGCCTGCACCGCCACTTCGGCCCCGGACAAGCGCAAACACAGCTGTGCGGCCCGTTCCGATGTCTCGGGCACATGACAGGCCGCCGATAACGGCAGAGGCGTGCGGGCCAGCCAACTCATCACCTCAATGGCCACACCGTCGTCCATCTCAATAAACACACTGTGTTCGCAGGCGGGGAGCGGCAATACCTTCAGCGAAATATCCAGCAACACACCGAGAGTGCCCTGAGCGCCGACCATCAATCGCGAGACATCATAGCCCGCGACATTTTTCATCACCTGACCGCCAAACTGCAATACTTCACCGCGGCCATTGATCATTTTCACCCCCAGGGTGAAATCACGTGCCGCCCCCGCATAGGGACGACGCGGCCCCGACAGGCCACAGGCGATGGTGCCACCCAGGGTGGCGGCCTCACCCAGGTGCGGCGGCTCAAAGGGCAACATCTGCCCGGACTCGGCGAGTAGCGCTTGCAGTTCCCGCAACGGGGTGCCCGCGCGCGCGGTTACCACCAGTTCGGTGGACTGGTATTCAACAATGCCACGATGCGCGCTGACATCCAAGGCCTCCGCTTTCACCGCCCGGCCTAACTGTAATTTGCTGCTACCGGCGACGATCCGCAGCGCAGTGCTGACATCAAAAGCCTCGCACACCTGTTCTGCCAGCAATGCACTGACGTCGTTACTGGCATCGCTACTGACAAGATTTTCTGACACCATCAAAAACGCTCCAGTTCGGGAAACGGTACTTTGCCATGATGTACGTGCATTGCGCCGAATTCAGCACAGCGGTGCAGGGTCGGTACTGCTTTGCCCGGGTTGAGCAGGGACTGCGGATCAAACGCCGCTTTCACGGCATGCATCTGGGTCAATTCTGCCGAGGTAAACTGATGACACATTTGGTTGATTTTTTCGATACCGACACCGTGCTCACCCGTAATCGTGCCGCCCACCGACACACACAGATCGAGAATTTTTCCGCCCATTTCCTCGGTGCGCTGCAGTTCGCCCGGCCGATTGGCGTCAAACAGGATCAGCGGATGCAAATTACCATCACCAGCGTGAAACACGTTCGCCACTTTTAAGTCATATTCTACCGACAGATCACGAATGCCCGCCAGCACTTTGGGCAATTGATGGCGCGGAATGGTGCCGTCCATACAGTAGTAATCCGGCGAAATTCGCCCTATCGCGGGAAAAGCCGCCTTGCGCCCTTTCCAGAACTGTTCACGCTCAGCGGCATCTCTGGCCACCCGCACCTCGGTTGCACCACAGCTATTGAGCAAGTGCTGCACCTGATCAACCTGGGTCTCTACTTCCTGTTGAGTGCCATCCAGCTCACACAATAAAATAGCCGCAGCATCGACCGGGTAACCGGCTTTGGCGAAGGCTTCGGCAGCACGAATCGCGGGGTTGTCCATCATTTCCAATCCCGCAGGGATAATGCCTTCGCCGATAATACTGCCCACCGCATTGCCGGCCTTTTCCACGTCATCAAACGCCGCCAACAATACCTGCACTGTTTGCGGCTGAGGCAACAGCTTAACCGTGACTTCGACAATGATACCCAGCATGCCTTCCGAACCGGTGAACAGCGCCAGCAAATCAAAACCCGGCGCGTCCAGTCCATCGCTACCCATCGTCAACAGCTCACCGTCAACAGTGACTATTTCCAGTTTGAGAATATTGTGTACCGTGAGACCGTATTTCAGGCAGTGCACACCGCCAGCATTCTCCGCGACGTTACCGCCAATCGAACAGGCGATTTGCGAAGAAGGATCCGGCGCGTAATACAGTCCGTGTTCCGCCACCGCTTCGGAGATCGCCAGATTGCGCACCCCGGGTTGCACCCGCGCACAGCGATTGTCCAGATCAACATCGAGAATACGATTGAATTTGGCGAGGCTCAGCAACACCCCGTTGGCCAACGGCAAAGCGCCGCCAGACAACCCTGTACCGGCACCGCGCGCCACTACCGGCACCTCGTGCTCGACACAGATGCGCATCACCCGCTGCACCTGTTCGATGGTCTCCGGCAGCACCACCAACAATGGCAGTTCACGATAGACCGACAGACCATCGCATTCATAAGGACGTCGTTCCTCTTCACGGAACAACACCGATTCGGCGGCCAAAAACTGACGGAATTGAGCCACCAGCTTATCAGCCAGGACAATGTGTGGATCGGTTTGCATGCATACCCCGGGGGAAATAAATCAGACGCAAGTATACGGGTGGGAGTTTTGCCGCTTCAAGCGGATATTTTGTGGGTGTTTATTTGTAAGCGATCGGTAAACCCCATCTAAAATTCCATCCTTCATACTGCTACCGTGCCGTTTTCTCATCATTAAGGAAAACGGTATGACTTCAGAAAACAAACACGACTTCTGGCAACGGCATATTGATGGCTGGCATCAAAGCAAACTTTCACAGAAAGTATATTGCACTCAGCAGGATTTAAGTTTCGCCAGCTTTGGTTATTGGCGCACCCGGTTAAATCGCAAGACAGAGGTTCGTGGTAAATTCATTCCGATCAATGTTCCCAGTGTACCGGCTTCGGTTAATGTGTTTTTACCACCCGGTCTTCGGTTGGAATTCCCGGTTCATGCTTTGGCGGAGGTGTTGCCGGTGATTGTTCGTTCTTTGCAGGAGGCGTCCTGATGCTTCGCCCTGGCAATGATGTTCAGGTTTATTTGTATGCGGAGCCGGTGGACATGCGTAAGGCTATCGATGGGTTGTCAGCATTGGTGGGGCAGGAGATGGCGCTATCGCCAAACGTGGAGGCGCTATTTGTGTTCTGTAATCGCGGTCGCGATAAAATAAAAATGCTGTG
>CAYNYJ010000014.1:0-51061 GCA_964401355.1 uncultured Ectothiorhodospiraceae bacterium
CGCCACTCGTCAGCCAGAGCAAGCTCTGCTGTTACCGTTCGACTTGCATGTGTTAGGCATGCCGCCAGCGTTCAATCTGAGCCATGATCAAACTCTTCAATTGCATAGCTTGTGGTTGCTTTGGTAGCAACCAAACCTTTTGCGATGAAGATGATCCAAAACTCAGTTAATTCTCATGAATTTACTGACTTGGTGTCACTTACATCAACAGTTTTTTGTACATCTAAACCGTCGGCGCAAGTGCCCACACAAATTACCTAATCTTATATTGTTAAAGAGCAACTTTGCTTGCCATGAAGCAAAGACGGACAATTGTGACATCGCCCTGCATCGCCGTCAACCTCTCGGCGAAACTTTCTCACTAAGGAAAAAGCCTGTCGGATGCCGTTCTGGCCACCCTTTGAAGAGGCGCGCATTCTACAGCGTCTCTCCGAAAGATCAAGCACTTTTTCAATTCAATTTTGACTTCAAACCGAATCAGTGACTTACTTTCACGCCGCTAACACTCGATCAGCGAGGCGCGCATTCTACATCCTGTTGCGAAAAGATCAAGCCCTTTTTCGAATCAATTTTTAAAGTTGAATCGAAGCCGTTGCTGGCTCTCTTCTTTCGGTGGCCGAAACCAGCGAGGCGCGCATTCTACGTCCTACACCCAAAAGGTCAAGCCGTTTAATGAGCTCAAAGATCAACCCAATTCTAGTCTCGAATTGAGTCGCCTGCCGACCTTTTTTCGTCGCTAGCGTCAACCAGCGAGGCGCGCATTATACACAGCGTTTTTCGCGGGTCAACAAAAAACTGGGGGTGTGTATCCAGACGCAATCAAGCCTGTGCTAAACTTCGCGCTTTCTCTCACAGTGGCATTATTTGCAACGCAATCCCCCCATTTAGGAACGGTTTTTACCCCCCATGACAACACCCACTTTCTCTAACCCCGGCACTCGCATTCGCGAGATTCCGTACAACTATACTTCTTTTTCTGACCGCGAAATTGTCATTCGGTTTCTGGGCGAGGCGCAGTGGGAGACTCTCAATGAACTGCGCGACTCCCGCCGCACCGGTCGCTCCGCACGAATGTTGTTTGAGGTCCTGGGCGATTTGTGGGTGGTCTCCCGCAATCCCTTTATTCAGGATGACCTGCTGCAAAACCCGAAACGCCGGGCGTCTCTTGTCCATGCCCTGCATCATCGGCTAGAACAGATCATCGCCCGTGCCGATAAAAATCCGCAGGCCATTTCTCTGGTCAACGCAGCACAAACCGCGATTCGACATTTCGAGGAAGGCTTTGCCGACGAACAGGCGCTGCGCCGCAAAGCCCAACAAAGATTGTCGCAC
This sequence comes from uncultured Ectothiorhodospiraceae bacterium, assembly GCA_964401355.1. Lineage (GTDB taxonomy): Bacteria > Pseudomonadota > Gammaproteobacteria > SZUA-152 > SZUA-152 > SZUA-152. The sequence continues at coordinate 1,333 of CAYNYJ010000014.1, forward strand.
GTCACCCGATCGGACAACATCGACTTTGGTGGCCTTGCCAAAGTCAGCCACGTTACGGATGCCTCGGACTGGCGCGTCGAATATCCCTTTGTAGTACTGACCCCGGATACCGAGGCGGAAATGGCCAAAGTCGTGCAAGCCTGCGTGGAACTGGGGCTGGGCATCATCCCCCGCGGCGGCGGCACCGGCTATACCGGCGGCGCAGTACCGATAAAAACACGCTGCGCAGTGATCAACACCGAAAAACTGGATGCCCTCGCCGCCGTCACCGGACGTCACATCGACGGCGTTGAACACAAGGTTGCAACCATCCAGGTCGGTGCCGGAGTGGTGACGCGACGCGTTTCCGAAGCCGCCGAGGCCCGTGGTTACGTCTTTGCCGTGGATCCCACCTCACAAGACGCCTCCTGCATCGGCGGCAACATCGCCATGAATGCCGGCGGCAAAAAGGCCGTGCTATGGGGCACCACGCTAGATAATTTATTGTCTTGGCGCATGGTGATGCCCGATGGCCACTGGCTGGAAGTCGAGCGCCTCAATCACAATCTCGGCAAAATCCATGAGCAGGCCGAAGCTACATTTCGCATCAGTCACTTCGAAGCCGACGGCAAAACCCCGAAGGGCAAACTAGAAATCCTGCGTATCCCCGGCACAGACTGCCGGAAGCTGGGGCTGGGTAAAGACGTCACCAATAAATTTCTCGGCGGTCTGCCCGGCGTGCAAAAAGAGGGTTGCGACGGGCTGATCACCTCGGCGGTGTTCATCCTGCACAAAATGCCGCAACACATTCGCACCGTTTGCTTGGAATTTTTTGGTAACGACTTACGCCGCGCAGTACCCGCCATCGTCGAAACCAAGGACTATCTCGATACCCTGCCCGATGTGCAGCTCGCCGGCATGGAGCATCTCGATGACCGCTATGTGCGGGCCGTGAAATACAACACTAAAGCGGCGCGCACTGAAGCTCCCAAAATGGTATTGCTGGTCGATGTGGTTGGCGACAACGAAGACAGCGTCGCAGAAGCCGCCTCGACAATCGTGCGCATGGCTAATGCCCGCGATGCCGAAGGCTTTATTGCGGTGAGCGCCGAAGCCCGGCACCAATTCTGGTTAGACCGTGCGCGCACGGCGGCTATTGCCGCACACACCAATGCCTTTAAAATTAACGAAGACGTGGTGATTCCGTTGGATCGTTTATCGGATTACAGCGAAGCCATTGAACGCATCAATATTGAATATTCCACGCGCAATAAATTACGCATGATTGATGCCACGCTGGAATTCCTCGACGACAACGTGCTCGCACAGCTACAACCCTTCATCAATGAGCACGATAAAACTTCCAGCAAATCTCTCAACGATTCTCCCAGCGAAGAGAGCGCTGCCATCTTTGCCGCCAAAAAGACCGCGGCCCGCGAGCTGTTACAGGCAACGCATCAACGCTGGTCACGTACCATTGAACATTTGGATGCCCTGGCGGAAGACCACCGTGACTTGCTTGGCGCAGCCGATGCGGCAACACATGAATGCGTACAAACCGGCGACACGCTATTTCGCCTGATGCAACGTCGTGATTTGCGTATTTCGTATCGCCGCGAAATCGAGCGGCCACTAAAACAAATATTCAGTGGTCGTGAACATGCCGCCATGTGCGAAAAACTGGATGCGATCCATGATGAAATTCGCGGCTCACGGCTGTTTGTCGCCACCCACATGCACGCGGGTGACGGCAACGTACACACCAATATTCCCGTGCATTCCAACGATTATCACATGTTGCACGAAGCCGAACATGTGGTAGAGCGCATCATGGGCATCGCCACAAAACTCGGCGGTGTGATTTCCGGTGAACACGGTATCGGCATCACCAAAATGCGCTTTTTGGATGGAGACACCATTAGTGCCTTCACTAACTACAAAAAGTTAGTTGACCCCGACGACCACTTTAATCCAGGCAAATTACAGGCAGGCTCCGGGCTAGAAAATGCGTACACACCTTCGTTACGACTGCTACAACAAGAAGCACTGATCCTTGAGGCCAGCGAATTGGGCGCACTCAACGACGACATAAAAGACTGCGTGCGCTGCGGAAAATGCAAACCGGTGTGCACCACCCACATCCCGCGTGCCAATCTTTTGTATTCACCGCGCAATAAAATTCTCGCCACCGGCCTCATCATCGAAGCCTTTTTGTACGAAGAACAAACCCGGCGTGGCATTTCCCTACGTCACTTCGACGAAATGAACGATATCGCCGATCACTGCACGGTGTGCCACAAATGCCTCAGCCCCTGCCCGGTGGACATCGACTTTGGCGATGTGTCGATCCGCATGCGCACGCTATTAAAAGACTTCGGCAAAAAACGCGTCAATATCAGCACCCGCGCGTCCATGGCTTATCTCAATGCCACCGATCCGCGCACCATTAACCTGATGTACCAGACGCTATTGCGCTGGGGTTTTTACGCTCAAAACCTGGTCTATCACTGGACCAAGAAACTCAAGTTCACGCCAAAAAAATCCAGGCCTGCGGCCACCACGGGCAAAATGAGCACCACCACCCAAATCGTTACCTTGGTCAGCAAACCTCTGCCCCGAAAACTACCTCCGAAAACACTGCGGCAGCTTTTAGTGTTGGAAGATAACAAGAACGTACCCATCCTCCGCGATCCCGCCAAAATTACCGAACAAAGCGACTCAGTCTTTTATTTCCCCGGCTGCGGCTCGGAACGCCTGTTCAGTCAAATCGGCATGGCCACCCTGGCGATGTTGTTTGATGCCGGTACACAAACGGTTTTACCACCCGGTTACCTGTGTTGCGGTTATCCGCAAACCTCCGGCGGCGATGCCAAAAAGGGACAGCAAATCTCCGTGAACAATCAGGTGCTGTTCCATCGGGTAGCCAACACCCTCAACTACATGGACATCAAAACCGTGATTGTGTCCTGCGGCACCTGCATGGATCAATTGCAAAAATATCGCTTTGAGCAAATCTTCCCTGGCTGTCGATTGCTGGACATTCACGAATACTTGATGGAAAAAGGCGTGAGACTAGACGGGGAAAATGGCACTCAATATCTATATCACGACCCCTGCCACAGTCCGATGAAAACCTACGCGCCTATTAACGTGGCTTCCACATTGATGGGCAAAGACGTGTTGAACTCAGACCGCTGTTGCGGTGAGGCCGGCACCTTTGCGGTATCGCGTCCCGACATTGCCAACCAACTGCGCTATCGCAAGCAGGAAGAATTACAACAGGGCATTGAACAGCTGACGGGGGAAAAAAGGGTAAAGGCTGGCAATGTCAAAATGCTTACCTCCTGCCCCGCCTGCCAGCAGGGCCTGTCGCGCTACGCGGACGACACCGGGCTGGACACCGACTATATCGTGGTTGAACTGGCCAAGAACCTGCTCGGCGAAGATTGGCAACAGCAATTCATTACCAAAATTCGACAAGGTGGTATTGAGCAAGTGTTGTTATAAAGAAATGATGAAAAGAAATGCCGAGAAAACCTATGAACAATAACCCGTCTGAGAATGATTCACTGCCCGTGGAATATGATGGTCCCAGTAAATCCCAACGCAAACGGGACATGCAGGACTTGCAGGCCCTGGGTAAAGAACTGGTCAACATGCCAAAAGAGCCGTTCACTAAAATCGATTTACCCGAAGAATTGCACGACGCGATTGTCGAGGCCCGCGGCATTCGCTCACACGGTGCGCTCAAACGTCAATTGCAATACATCGGCAAACGACTGCGCGCGGTGGATCCCGAACAAATTCGCGCGCAAATCGACACTGTCAATGGTCAGTCCAAACAGGCCGTCGCCACACTGCATCATGCTGAACGCTGGCGTGACCGCTTGCTTGAAGACGGCGATACTGCGTTGGAACAGTTAATTGCAGAATTTTCTGGCGCTGACCGGCAATATTTACGGCAAGCGATTCGGAATGCGAAGAAAGAGGCGCAGAGAGATAAACCACCTAAATCGGCGCGGGCTTTGTTTCAATATTTGAAAGGCTTGATGGAAAAGAATGAGGAGTGATTTAAGTGCAGAGCATTTCTGCTAATCACACATTAACAAGGAGATCGAATATGCCTACGTTTAAATTTAAAACAACCCAAGTAATTCATCATGACTTTGATAAAGGGTATATCACAGATAAATCTATAAAAACTGAATACATTATAGAAGCACCATCTTCCAATGAGGAATTTGAACCCGGCTATAAAAAACTTTACGAAGCATATCCTAAAATCCCCGCCAATAACTTTTTGACTGGAATATCTTAGTTCGGAAATTGGAGCAAGTAACGATAACCCCAACGATATTATGGCGGAAGTTGCATGTTCATTTTTTTTAAGTTGCCAACATTAACCCCGGGCATAGCAAAACAAAGCCAATAAAAGCATCTGTACCCGCTAAACTGAGAAACCGCGTACAAATTTTCAGTGGGCCCATCTATTCTACAAGCTAAAAACCCTCACCCCACCCCCTCCCAAAAGGAGAAGGTGTTAACAGAGCAGCCCTGTCAGAGAAATAAACAACTAACCGCCTAGTTGCAGAATCCCCACCAACATGCCGCAGAGATTCGTAAACTCGCTCCAATTAACCCAACTAACTCATCGAACACTTCATCTTGCGATGTTCCAGCACCGGAAAATTACGTCGCACCGATTGCTGGTAGGCGGGGTCTGTTTCGGCAATCACAAAACCGGAACCGCTGGGTAGGCGATCCATCACCGCGCCCCAGGGATCGACGATCATGCTGTCACCGTAAGTCTCCCGGCCATTCACATGATAACCTCCCTGCGCCGCGGCGATCACATAACATAAATTCTCTATCGCCCGGGCGCGCACCAGAACTTCCCAGTGCGCCTTGCCGGTGATGGCGGTGAATGCCGACGGCAAGGCAATAATTTCCACACCTTTATCCAACATGCGCCGGAAGATACCGGGGAAGCGCAGGTCATAACACACCGCTAAACCCAAACGACCGAAGGGGGTTTCTGCCACAATGACGTGTTCGCCATTCTCGATAGTTTCAGATTCCACATAATTTTCATCACTGTCGGGCAGGCGCACATCAAACAAATGTACCTTGTCATATCGCACCACGCGCTGACCCTGATGATCGTATAACAAACAGGCGCTGCGCACTTTGTTGGCATCATCTGCAACCAGTGGCACGGTGCCCCCGACTAACCATAAGCTGTGTTTCCTGGATTGTTCTGCAAGAAAACTCTGAATGGGGCCGTCGCCATCGGCTTCCCGCACCCCCACCTTGTCCGTTTCTGACATGCCCATAATGGCAAAATTTTCAGGCAACACCACTAGCTGGGCTCCCGCACCAGCGGCCATGGAAATTAAGCGCCCCGCCTCAAGGAGGTTGGCATTGACGTTGGGGCCGGAGGCCATTTGAACTGCTGCTATTTTTGCCATTGACTTCTCTGATTATGCTTTTTATTTAAGGAATCTCTGATTTATTTTGGAGCAAGTAGAGCGATGCATTAGTGTCAGTAGAACTGACACTAATTGTGATCTAAAATATTCAGATTCACCCACAGTAGGCGCTTTTAGGCGAGGCGCGAAACGCACGTAATCGTCCGCTATTGCGAACTTTCTCAACAAAAGTAAGTGCAATGATGAAGCGGGATATTTTAGACGCAAGATACGAGTTCATGAATAGATCAGAGGTTCCTTAATATCATTGACGGGTTAATCTAACCCTGGAACGAGAAATCATAGCATCACCCTTCCTTCCCCAACAAATCAACCCATCGATAATTATGACTCGCCTTCCTCAGCATTATCGACGACCGGGCGACGGCGTTTCACTTTCTTGATCTCAGGCGCGTCCCAGCTGCCGGTGATGGTATATTGATTTCTGGTGACATTATCGATGGCAGGTTTGAACAATTTTTGGATCGCCAGGACTATCGCGCCCACCTGGGGAGTCGCCGTTAAAATCCCAATCATGGGCAAGGATTCTCCAACATGGGGCGTCACCGTGACCAGCTGGTCATAATCTTGTTGCTCAAGCCCGATACGGCCAGAAATATCGATGCGTGCAGCGGGGCCGTCCATATAAAAATTGTTGGTATAGGCATCCCCATCTTCGATGCTGAAACGGCCTTTAAGTCGATCAAAGCCAAAACCCTTTTTAAACACGTCGGAAAAATCCAGCAACAATCGTCGTGGCAGAGTTTGGATACTCAACATGCCAAACAGACGCCCCCCCGCACCCGGTTCAATATCCAACACATAGCCATCCTTGAGCGATATTTTTAACATGCCCTGAATGCGACCAACATCCATTTCGACAAAAGAGCCCGGCCACTTCAATTCAATATCGACAGTGCCCTTACCTTTATCAATACCCCCGACATAATCCAGGGTCTTGAGCGTACGGCCAATATTCGAACTCTTTAAATGCATTTGCAGATTGGAGTGCTGCTGTTTGCCGCGCATGTACCAACCACCGCGCGCCGTCATGGTGGTCGAACGTGGCTTCAGTACCAATTGCTCGATACGTAATCCATCTGCTACCCGGGTGGTCTCCAAACGCAACATCCCGAAGCGACTCTTCAAATAACGAAAATCGTCAATGCGTATATCCAACGCTGGCACATCGCGAGGATCCATCGCCCCCCCACCGACTTCCAGTCCACTGAGGTAGCAATAAGACAATTCGGCACTAATCGGTTTTCGTTGCAAATCAAAAGGAATCACCACTCGCCCCTTCAATTCTTTACTATCAATCTCTAACTGCAAGGCGCCGTCCTGATTCAGCAATTTTACCCGAAAATTGTGTAGTTGCTGGCCATACCCCTCAAAGGATCGCACCGCCATATCTGCCGAATGCAAGTTTGAAAGCGGGCTGTCGCCCGCCGCCAGTTTTCTGCTATGTACGATCGCTGATCCTGGCGTCTGTTGTGAGCGATAGTTTGACAGCAAATATCGCCATTCATCCAACGACGCTTTTTCCAGCCAACCCAGCATGCGCAGACCCGGCTCATCAGGCAGCACCGCAGCACCGGCATTGAAGCGGATTTCAGCACGCAAACCTTCGTCGCTATCCATGCTGCCCAAAACAAAAACAGCATCCGCAAAGCCCCCATATCTCACCCGCACGACCGGTGATTGCTGAGGTAGAAAATCGACGTGCAATTCCAAGCTACTGACATCTTCGGCCTGTTTGTCAAAAGGCGCCGGCAGTCTCGCCGCGACACCTTTCAGGTTGGCTTGCACATATAATGTCACCGCTCGGCTTACCCCAGATTGGGCACCGCCTTCAAGCTTGCCACTTTCTGTCGCATCACTCCCTGACTTGTCACCCAGGGGAATATCAAGCAACACATTCCATTCACCATCGCCCGCCAGTAAATCCGTTAACAGCGGTGCATAGTGCGCCGCCAGATCCGGCGTGTTAAACAAGCCATCCGCTGTAATATGCATCTTGCGCCCAGCAATGCCTTGTTGCGTGTTGATATTGATCTGCACCGCCTGCCCCAACAGTTCAGCGTGAATATTTTCAGCCTGCAAACCATTCTGAAAAAATACCAGTCGCCCGTCTACTTCGCTTAGCACTCTCCCCAGCGGCGGAGTCGACAAAGAATTCTCAGACAAATCCACCCAACCACTGACCTGAAACGCATCACCACCGCCAATGGGCATGTCCAGGTCCAGTTGTAGAACACTGTCGCCGGTGGCAGACATACCTTTCAAATGCTGACCAAATGCCGCATACAGTGGCGGGCTGGCGACCAGGTAATCGAGTTTTTCCTGGGTGCTGCCGCGGACTTCACCATCAACCGTCAATAACAAAGGCGTGGCAGACATGTCGGCGATACCAATTTTCGCCCAACGAATCTGATTGGAAAATAATTTACCGCGATGCATGTTGATAAACATCCCGCGATCTTCAAAACGCACATCCGCAGTGATGCCCGTCACCGGGGGCCAATCATTCGCATAGTTCAGGCTGGCGTTATTCACAGAAAATTCCACTGCAAATTTTCCGTCACCGTCATTAAAGGGGAAATTTTCTAACTGGCCATGAAAAATCGCACCTCCCGACACAATGCGCGCACTGACAAACGCCCCATCCAGCCAATTGATTGCGGCCTCCGACATGATTCCCGTCGGCAGATAGCGTCCAACCTGGCTGCCATCGCCATCCTGAAAATCCACCACCAGCGACATAAAGGGTGACGCATGTTTTGTATCCTGTACTACATCGAGTGTCGCCGAGGCGGTGATATCGGCATTACTGGCCTCCAGCCCTCGACCGGAGATACGCCATTGGTCATCCATCATTTCCCAAGAAAGATGGCCGTTCAACTCATCAATCTGAATCGGCCAACGAAACAAGGCAGGAAAATCCAGAGTCACCGCAGCGTGCTGCAAGTCAACTTGACCACCGGCCGCGTCTAACCACAATTGTCCATCCACATTTTCAGCCGCAGGCACATTTCGCCAGGCATTGACCGTGGCACCGCTCAAAGTGGCATAGGCCCGATACTGAAGCGTCTTTCCCCCCTGCCAATGCAGCCATGCATTGTTGATTTCTCCGCGCGGAATGATGGTCTGCAATGGCCGTTGCAAACGCTCACCGCCCACCGCGAACAACAACAACAACTCCGAAATATCTTCGAGCTGCAGATAACTGACGGCAACATCAACCGTGGGCCGACCTTGGTCCTGCTCAGAAAAATTTAACGACATCCGTGCAGGTTGCCATTGACGGGACTCACGCGCCAACAACAACTCGTCACCCTCAAACTGCCAGCCGTTGTCCGTTCGTTGCCATAAAAAATGGCCGCCCATGCGATCCAAGTTCAACGCAGATTGCGAATCAGGCGCCGACGGTACATCGGCACGGCTCGAACGCATACTCAAACCACGGGCATTCAGCTTGCCAGTCAGGGTCTGCAACACACCACTCCGCCATTCACCCCAGAGCTGAAAACCCGCATCCTGGATTGAGACATCAACACCGGCAAAGATTTGCGTCTCGAACAACTCCGCCAGACGAACCCGATCTCCCGATACAAATATCCGTGTATGCCGCGCTTCCGTGCGCAGAGGATCACCCTGCATATCCACCCGCAGAATGAGTGACTTTCCCAAATCCCGAGACAGCGCCACCGTCGCATCCAACTGATGCCGGTCGCCATCATTGCGCAAGGTGAGATTCACCGCCGAAAAATGCATATTGCGCCCGGCACCCATTTCGTCGTGCCAGGTGATATCGCTGTTTTCGAGGCTCAAGCGATCCTGCGTAAAAAGCCACGTCAGAAATGGCGCGGCGTCTTCAGCTTGTCGCTCCCCACGTTCAACAGCAGTGTCATCGACAATCGCAGCTTGCGACAAAACTCCCGCCACGAAAATTTGCCCCTGCGGATTGCGCGTCAGCACCAAATCCATACCCACCAGGGTGATGTTTGAAAATACCAGCTGCCTTTGACGTAATGACGACAGCAAATTCAATCCCAAACGAATCTTGTCGAGACGTAAAACGGGATGCTCGCCCATGGTGTCGAGCAATGACACATCCTGCAACACCAGCGATGGTTCCCAACCATGCCACTCGGCATCCAGGGCTCGCACCAATACCGGCTGATTAAGGTACTGACTGAAACGTTCACCCACTTCGGAACTGTATTGCTCCGCAAACGGCAATAATAAACGCGCCACCGCAAAAGTGGTCGCCAACAACACCACTACCGCGGCAAACGCGTACCACGCGCTGACCCAAACGTATCGATAAATTTTTCTAAACAGGCTCGCTGACACGTCTGTCATTTCCGAAACAGGGAGATTCGCATCAGGGACGTTGGTATTAACTGAACAGGCATTGGAAACAAGCGTTAATCTGCCACAGGGTCACATCAACACCACATCAAACTGTTCCTGGGTATACAGAGTTTCCACCTGAAAACGAATCGGCCGACCAATAAATTCTTCCAGCTCTGCGACACTGGCAGATTCTTCATCTAACATTAAATCGATGACCTCGGTGGAGGCCAACACCAAAAACTGTTCCGACTCATACTGTCGCGCCTCGCGCAACAATTCACGAAACACTTCATAACACACCGTTTCCGCGGTGCGCACCGAACCCCTGCCTTCGCAGGTGGGACAAGGCTCACACAACACATGCTCCAGACTTTCACGAGTACGCTTGCGAGTCATCTCCACCAACCCCAAGCCCGAAACTTCGCAAATATGGCTCTTGGCGCGATCACGTTCCAGGGCTTTATCCAGCGCGCGCATCACCTGCTCACGATGAGAGGCATCGATCATATCGATAAAGTCGATGATAATAATGCCCCCCAGATTGCGCAGCCGTAGTTGCCGTGCAATGGTCAAGGTCGCTTCCAGGTTGGTTTTGAATATGGTCTCTTCGAGATTACGATGGCCGACAAAAGCACCGGTGTTCACATCAATGGTGGTTAGCGCCTCGGTCTGATCCACAATCAAATAACCGCCAGATTTTAACTGCACCTTACGACTCAATGCCTTCTGGATTTCATCCTCGATGCCATACAGGTCAAAGATAGGACGTTCTCCGGGATAATATTCAATGCGATCCGCCAGCTCGGGAATAAATTTTTGCGCAAATTTACTGGCCTTCTCAAAATTTTCGCGCGAATCAATGCGCACCTTCTCAACACCCGCGTCCACCTGATCACGCATAGTGCGCATCACCAGTGACAGATCACCGTGCACCAACGCACCCGGCGCACAATCTTTGGCCCGCTCTTGTATTTCATCCCAGATTTTTTTCAGGAAGGTCATGTCCGCGCCAAGTTCTGCCTCGCTGACGCCTTCTGCCACGGTGCGCACAATATATCCGCCGCCGCCCAGCTCCTTCGCCAAAGTGCCGAGCACATCGCGCAGGCGCTGACGTTCCTCTTCATTTTCAATCTTTTGAGAAATACCGATGTGATCCTCACCCGGCATGTACACCAGAAAACGCGCCGCCACCGACAGGTGAGTGGTGAGGCGTGCACCTTTGGTTCCCAGTGGGTCTTTAACCACCTGCACCAATAATACTTGGCCTTGATGCAATAGCTGCTGAATATTATCGGCAGATTTTCCATTCTCGGCGCCATTCCCTTTCTCGTTACCAATGACGTTACCCGTGGCATTGCTGCCGTGCGTGGCAATATCCGAGGCATGCAAAAACGCGGTGCGCGCCAAACCAATATCGATAAATGCCGCCTGCATGCCGGGCAACACCCGCACCACCTTGCCGCGATAAATATTCCCCACCATGCCGCGACGGCTGGCGCGCTCAATAAAAATTTCCTGCAGAACGCCGTTTTCCACCATCGCCACCCGAGTTTCGCGTGGCGTGACATTGATTAAGATTTCTTCGCTCATAATCCTTTTATCGACCTTTGTTATTTTTTTCGGTTCCGCGCCTCAAGCGAAAGCGGCGGTATAGCCAGTGCTTCAATACCAAATTGACGCAGCAGTTCACCGGTTTCAAACAGCGGCAAGCCCATCACTCCGGAATAACTTCCTTCAAGATGCTCGATAAACAATGCGCCCATTCCCTGAATGCCATATCCCCCAGCCTTATCGGTGGGTTCACCGGTGCGCCAATACGCCACGCGTTCCGCCTCGCCGATGATCCGAAAACTCACCCAGCTTTGGCTTAGACACAGCCTTTCTTTGTGCACGCCCCTATCTTGCCCGAGATTGCCTTTCCCCACCACGGCCAGCGCCGATAAAACCTGGTGCTTGCGGCCCGACAATTGCCCCAGCATGACCAGCGCCGCAGCCTCATCAGCAGGCTTGCCCAGCACAATATCATCCATCACGACCGCCGTATCTGCACCCAATACCGGTCGTTGTCGCTTTTCACTGAGCGTTGCCAGCCCCGCCCGCGCCTTTTCCAGGGCCAGGCGTTGCACATATTGCTCGGGGGATTCCGATTGGAGACGTTGCTCCGACACTGACTGAGAAACCACGTCAATGCGTAAACCAATTTGCGCCAGCAGTTCACGGCGGCGGGGAGAGGAAGAAGCCAGGTAAAGATCGGGCAGCGACATAATGGATGATTTTTTGTCAATTCCTCATCGATAACACGTGATCGATGGCTCTTATCGGTGGTAGGGATGATTCTGCAAAATACTCCAAGCGCGATAAAGTTGCTCGGCCACTACGATGCGCACCAACGGATGTGGCAAGGTCAAATTGGATAATGACCAACGCTGCTCGGCACGCGCCACACACTCCGCCGCCAGCCCCTCGGGGCCGCCCACCAGCAAAGCCACATCGCGGCCATCATGCAACCAGTTATCCAGCTCACCCGACAGGGCCTCGGTGGTCCAGGCACGGCCGCTCACTTCCAGGGTGACGATACGCGCGCCCTTGGGCACGGCGGCCAGCATCTTCTCGCCTTCCCGTTGAGTAATACGCGCGATGTGCGCCGACTTGCCGCGTTTACCGGCGGGAATTTCCAGCAACTGCAACGCGCAATCCGCGGGCAGCCGTCGTGCGTATTCGGTGTAACCCTGCACCACCCAGGTGGGCATTTTGGTGCCTACGGCGATCAGTGTGATGCGCATAAACTCAGCCTGATGTGGGCAGAATTAGCCTTTTGCCACACCGGCAACCGGCTCGGCCTCCCACAGTTTTTCTAACTGGTAAAAGTCACGCACCTCTGCCTGCAACACATGCACCACCACATCGGCCAGATCGACCAGCACCCACTCGCCGACATCTTCACCTTCAACACCGATGGGGGTTTCACCCTTTTCCTTGGCTTTGACAACAACGTTGTTCGCCAATGATTTCACATGACGGGCCGAAGTGCCGGTAGCCACCACCATCACATCCGTGACATTGGTTTTGTCACGCACATCCAGTACCCGCACATCGACCGCTTTCAAGTCATTCAACGCATCCAAAACCAGCGTGGTTAATTCATTTACCTTCATTTATTTATCCTGCTATGTTTGTTACTGCTTATTTGCTTACTCATTTTACTGCTCACTCAACCTGCTAATCCTGCTTTTAACCCTGTTAGCCACGATTGCGACTGTCGACTTTTTGGCTGCGCTGAAACCATACAAACCGTGCATGCGAATCAGGTTCCACACCGGGTCGGGCACCAGATAACGCGGATTATCACCCGCTGCCACCAGCGCACGAATCTGTGTGGACGAAATATCCAGCGGTGTCACAGCCTGCAAAATGATGCTGCCAGCGGGATGATCTTCAAGTGCCCCATGGTCGGTGACCTGTCGTTCGCGCCAGAGCTGTTGTAACTCCGCGCTGGCCGCATCGATACCCAATGCCCAACCGGGACGATAGGTGACCACGATGTGTGCAAGTTGCAAAACCTGCTGCCACCGGTGCCAACTATCTAATTTTAAAAAGGCGTCCGCACCCAGTACCAGACACAGTGGTTCATCACCCAACTCGTCGCGCAAGCTAACCAGGGTGTCCACCATGAAAGATTCGCCCTCGCGCTGCATTTCACGGTTATCCACCCGCAAATCGGGTTCACTCCCCACCGCAGCACGCAACATCGTCAAACGCTGTCCGGGATTCGCTTGCGGCGCAGGCCGATGCGGCGGTTGAAAAGCAGGTAACAAACGCATCTCGCGCAGACCCAGCGCCTGTTTGACATCCAGTGCCGGGCGCAGATGGCCGAAGTGCACCGGATCGAACATACCACCAAAAATACCAATCATTTTTTACTACAGAGAAAAGAGAAAAGAGAAAAGCCAGGCGAAACAAGATGCCGCGAGTCGCGTACCAACATTCGCCCATTGTTGTCTTTCATACTGTTCTCTTTTTCCTTTGCTCTTTTATCTGCCCTTATCTGATGTGCCCATCACCAAACACTACGTATTTCTGCGAAGTCAGCCCTTCCAGCCCCACCGGCCCACGTACATGAATCTTGTCGGTGCTGGTGCCAATTTCGGCACCCAGGCCATACTCGAAGCCATCGGCAAAACGGGTGGAGGCATTGACTATCACCGAGCTGGAATCCACCTCGGAGAGAAAACGGCGCGCTCGCGTGTAGTCTTCCGTGACGATAGCCTCGGTGTGGCCGGAGCTGTGCTGATACAAATGCTCGATGGCATCGTCCAGGCCATCCACCACGCGCACCGACAAAATAGGTGCGAGATATTCCTCATCCCAGTCTTCATCGGTCGCAGCGGTGATACCCGGCAGAATATCCCGGGTACGCGAACAACCGCGTAACTCAACATTTTCCTTGGCGTATTCCGCCGCCAAGCGTGGCAACACCTCGGCCGCCACGGCCTCATCGACCAGCAAGGTTTCCATCGCATTGCACACCCCGTAACGATGACACTTGGCGTTGAAAGCGATGGCCACTGCCTTGTCGAGATCCGCCTTGGCATCAATGTACACATGACACACACCGTGCAGATGTTTGATTACCGGCACCGTCGCCTCACCGGCAATGCGCGCGATGAGCCCCTTGCCACCGCGCGGCACGATCACATCCACGTACTGCGGCATGGTGATCAACTCACCCACTGCGGCGCGGTCGGTGGTTTCCACTACCTGCACCGCCTGCACCGGCAAGCCGGCCTGATCCAGTCCGGCATGAATGCACTCGGCGATCGCCTGATTGGAATGCGTCGCCTCCGAGCCGCCGCGCAAAATAACCGCGTTACCTGACTTCAGACACAGCGCCGCGGCATCCGCCGTCACATTGGGCCGTGATTCATAAATGATACCGATCACTCCCAGCGGCACCCGCATTTTACCCACCTGAATGCCGGAAGGACGATAATTGAGGCCGGTAATTTCGCCGACCGGATCGGGCAACGCAGCGATCTGGCGCAACCCTTCGGCCATACCCGCAATGCGCTCGGCATTGAGTGCCAGACGATCCAGTAAGGCGCCGTTGAGTCCGTCCTTTTTGCCCTGCTCCAAATCCTTGGCATTCTCGGTGATCAACTCGTCCTGCGCGGCCAGCAACGCATCGGCTATATGCAACAGTGCGGCGTTTTTCGCGCCAGTATCGGCCCGCGCCATGTCCCGCGAAGCGGCACGGGCCAGTTGGCCCAGATCGGTCATATATTTTTTGATATCCATCTGCTCGATTCTCTTCGTGTTCCTGCTGCCCATTTAGCCTGCGGTTCAAAAAAACCCTCAGCTGGCCGCCTTAAATAGCTGCACACCGGCCATCAATAGTGTCAATTGTAACAACTCATCCCAGGCATTGCCCGTTGCCGCGCCTTTAATTACGCGATCCAGGCGTGCGGCACGTCGCAACATTTGCTGCCAACGGGCCCGGTTATGACGTTGCAGGCCCGATTTAACCGGCCCTTTACGTTTACCCCAAACCCGCGCCAGCACCCCGTCGATACCCTTGCCCGCTTCAATCTGTGCCGCCATATCGGCCAGATTACGCAGCTCGCGGGCCAGCGCCCACAGCACCAAAATCGGCTCCACGCCCTCGCCCCGCAAACCATCCAACATGCGCGTCAGACGTGGCGTATCGCCGATCAGCGCCGCATCCACCAAGCCAAACACGTCGAAACGAGCGCTATTGGCCACCGCCGCCTCCACCTGTTCCACCGATAAGGCACCGGTGTCATTGAGCAGCACCAGCTTATCGATCTCCTGCGCCGCCGCCAGCAAATTGCCTTCGACCCGCTCGGCGATAATGCGCACCGCGTCCCGCTCCGCTTGCAAACCTCGGGAACGCAGACGCTGATCCAGCCAGCGCGGCATCTCGGCAACTTCCACTGGCCACACCTGCAAAGTCGCACCGACTTTATCCAGCGCCTTGTACCACTTGGCCGACTGCGAGCGTTTATCCACCTTGCCGCTGCTGATTAGCAAAATCGTATCCTGCGGCGGACGCGCGGCATATTCCACCAACGCCACGCCGCCGTCCTTGCCCGGCTTGCCCGAGGGCAGGCGTAAATCGATCACCCGTTTTTCAGCGAACAGCGACATCGCATTACTCGCCATCAGCAATTCATTCCAGTCGAAATTCTTATCAACGTGTATCACTTCACGCTCGGTGAACCCCTGCTCACGGGCCGCACGGCGCACCGCATCCGCGGCCTCGCCCAATTGCAGGGGTTCGTCGCCACTGAAAAAATAAATGGGCCGCAAATCTTTTTTTAAGGCCGCGTCGAGCTTGTCTGGATACAGCTTCATTTCACTGCCTCATTAGTTCCCTCGCCCCCTTGGGGCTGAAGGGGCGATGCTCGCAACGGCTTGGCCTTTTGCAAACGCCGCAGGATCTGCAATACCGCATCACGACGCATTTCTTCTTTAAGCAACGCTTCCTCGTTTTCGGTGCCCAGCACCGCCGTTGCATCAAAACGCAAGTCCCGGGTTTGGGTGACGGATTGTTCCGCCAGCCACACTTCCGCACCGTCGCGACCTTTTAGCGAAAAGCGCACCGTGTAACTCAGGCCATATTCCTGGGCGCGGCCCACCGAATCCACCGACAATACCCGCTTGCCGTATTGCTCCGCGTTGAGTTGCAACAGCATGGGGGCCGAGCCACTGATTTGAACGCCGGCATTTCTCAACGCTGTGCGGAGAACCGGGGCAATATCGGTACTGGGCTTGGCATCCTGTACATTTATCGTCACCAGCTCAGGCGGCAATTGCACAGAGCCGCGCAAGTGGAAACCGCAGGCGCTTAATGCCGTTATCAGCACCACAGTAAGCAGAAAAATGCCGAGCCGCTGCAAAATTAATAAATTAGTAATGACACACCTCAATCAAATTCATGTCCGGGTCACGGAAGTAAAAAGAGCTGACCGGCCCCATGCCCCTGGTACGATCCATTGGCCCAGCCTCTATCTTAACCCCACAGGCTTCGACATGCCTCCTCGTATCAGCGAGCGACGTTTCAGTGGCGAAACACCGGTCTGCAAGACCAGAGTGAGGATTTTGGCCGTGGGTTCAAATTCTTTACCGGCTTGATGAAGGTTGATTTTTTTGCTGGCCAAATTTTGGGCTATCTGAGACTTCATTTTACCTCAACTGCGATAGCCACGTTACTCTAAAATGATAGCCGCAAGCACCCACAAAGTGCTTCATCAAGCTGTACCGTAGCCACCCACACAGTAGCAGTCACTCTGAACATAACTGGGAATCAAAAAACAACCAATCCATCAATAGCCGATAGACATCAATCCTGGAAGCATAAAATGACCATGCGGGAATAGAAGCTTAAAACGGCCAATTGGCCACTTTAAGCTCTTAGATACAACCGGAAAACCGTGGAAATGGAATTTGGTGGCTACACCTAGATTCGAACTAGGGACCCCATCATTATGAGTGATGTGCTCTAACCAACTGAGCTATGTAGCCATTTGAGAGATAACCCGGCGGGCCGGATTTGAAAGAGGCGGAATTGTAGGGTTTTCGACCTCTTTTGTCCAGTTTGCCTGACCATTGTACGGGTCTGCCAACACCCTATTCAGACGTTAAACCGAAAGTGCATCACGTCACCGTCCTGGGTGACGTAGTCTTTGCCTTCCAGGCGCCATTTACCGGCTTCTTTGGCTCCCTGCTCGCCTTTGCCAGCGATGAAGTCGTCGTAAGCAATAACTTCAGCGCGGATGAAGCCTTTTTCGAAATCGGTGTGAATCACTGCGGCGGACTGCGGGGCGGTAGCACCGATGGACACGGTCCAGGCGCGCACTTCTTTGATGCCTGCGGTGAAATACGTGTGCAGTTTTAGCAGGCTGTATCCGGCGCGGATCACGCGATTCAGGCCCGGCTCTTCCAGTCCCAGCTCTTGCAGAAATTCGTCGCGATCATCGTCATCCAATTCGGACAATTCAGACTCAATCGCCGCGCACACCGCCACCACTCCGGCGCTTTCATTGGCGGCAAATTCGCACACCTTGTCCAGCAGAGGATTATTTTCCATGCCGTCTTCGGCGACATTCGCCACGTACAAAACCGGCTTGGCGGTGAGCAGAAACATATCGCTCAGCATCTCTTGCTGGTCTTCGTCCAGGCCCATAGCGCGCACCGGCTTAGCCTGATCCAGTTCAACTTTGATTTTTTCCAGCAGCACCAGTTTGGCCTTGGCGTCTTTGTCGCCGGAGTTGGCCACCCGACCGACACGATTGATGGCCTTGTCTACAGAATCCAGGTCGGCCAGTGCCAACTCGGTGTCGATCACTTCGATATCGCCCAGCGGGTCGATTTTACCCGCCACATGCACGACATCATCATCTTCAAAACAGCGCACTACGTGGGCGATGGCATCGGTCTCGCGGATGTTGGCCAGAAACTGATTGCCCAGCCCTTCGCCTTTGGAGGCACCGGCGACCAAGCCAGCGATATCGACAAATTCAATAGTGGTCGGCATCACCCGTTCGGGTTTGACTATTTCTGCCAGGGCGTCCAAGCGGGGATCAGGCACCGGCACCACGCCGACATTCGGTTCGATGGTGCAGAAGGGATAATTGGCCGCCTGTATGCCCGCCTTGGTGAGCGCGTTAAACAGGGTGGATTTGCCCACATTGGGCAGCCCGACGATTCCGCATTTAAATCCCATTATTTTAGTCTCTATCTTAAGTGTCGTGTGTCTCGGGGCGAGTTGCGGAGCAACATGTGAGCACGAACAACGCGCCCACCCTACGGATACTATTTCCTGCTATGCAAACGATTCATCGCCGCCTGCATGTCGCCGTCGAGAATCTGCGGCAAGGTGTGCAGTGCTTCGTCCATCGCCGCTTCAATTTCAATTTGCTCATCACGCGTGGCTTTCCCCAGCACGTAATTCGATACATCCCGGCTTTGCCCAGGGTGGCCAATGCCCACCCGCAAGCGCATAAATTCCTTGCTACTCAATTGCACAACCATGTCACGCAGGCCGTTATGACCGCCGTGACCGCCGCCCTGTTTTAATCTCAACTGACCGGGCGGAATATCCAGCTCGTCGTGTACCACCAATATGGATTCCGGCGCAATCTTGTAAAAACGTGCCAACGCGGCGACCGATTTGCCACTTAAATTCATGAAGGTATTGGGTTTGAGCAACCAGACATCATTACCGGCCAGCGACAATTTACACACATCGCCGTGAAATTTATTTTCCAACTTGAATGACGCACCCTTGCTGCGCGCCAGCTCCTCCACAAAAATAAAGCCGACGTTGTGCCGTGTTTGCGCATACTTTGGCCCGGGGTTTCCCAGGCCAACGATTAATTGCACACACGACGACAAGGTCGGCTTCCGCGGCTGTCAGCTCAAAAAATGAATGGACTATTCGGCCACTTCATCTTCTTCAACAGCACTATCACCTTCATCCGCATCTTCATCCTCAGCACCACCACGCGGCGTATGAATGCTCACCACTGGCAGGTCGTGACCTTCACCGTGTGTCAACGCAGCAACCGTCACACCCTTGGGCATATCGAGATCGGACAAGTGCAACGAGGCACCTTCTTCCAGCTCAGCAATGTCAACGGTCAAGAATTCTGGCAGGTCTTTGGCTTTGCAGATGATTTCGACGGCGTTCATCAAGTGCGATATCAGACCGCCGGTCTTCACACCCGCAGCAATATCTTCGTTGATGAAATGCACTGGCACCTGCATGTGAATAACGTCGTTATCACCCACGCGCAGGAAATCCACGTGCAGGATTCGTGGCTTTGCGGGGTGACGCTGCAGGTCTTTCAACACCACCTTTTGCGCCTTGCCATCGAGGGTGACGGTCAAAATGTGCGAATAAAAGGCTTCGTGTTCCAAATGATGCGCCAACTGATTGTGATCAGTGGTCAAGGCAACAGAGTCTTTACCGGAACCATAAATGATACCCGGCACTTTACCGTCACGGCGTAAGCGGCGGCTCGCACCTTTCCCCACGTCCGAACGGCTTTCGGCATTAATATTAAAATCAACTGACATAATCGTTCTCCAACATTTCTCTATTTATAGAGTTCTTCAATAAAAAAGACCGCACACGTTTCAACCTGCGACCTTTACGTTCACTCCAGCCTTGCGACCAAGCTGAAGTACCACCACCGATGTTTACGATTCAGCGCAAACCTCGGCAACAATTCTTTTCGTCCAGTGCTTTAAAACCAGACATTAGTCCATGAATAAAGAGCTCACCGACTCTTCATTGCTGATCCGGCGCATGGTTTCCGCCAGCAACTCGGCAATCGACAACTGACGAATACGGCTGCATTTAGTCGCCGCTTCAGATAAAGGAATACTGTCCATCACCACCAGCTCATCCAGCACCGAGGTGGTAATATTTTCTATCGCCGCGCCCGACAACACCGGGTGCGTACAATAAGCCACAACTTTGGCCGCGCCCTTATCCTTGAGTGCCCGGGCAGCCTGGCACAGGGTACCTGCGGTATCGACCAAGTCATCCACCAGCACGCAAGTGCGGCCTTTGACGTCACCGATGATATTCATCACCTTCGCCACGTTGGGCTTGGGACGACGTTTGTCAATAATCGCCAAGTCCGCGTCATCCAGACGTTTGGCAATGGCGCGTGCGCGCACCACGCCACCCACATCCGGTGACACCACCATCAGGTCGGGGTATTCCCGGCGCCAGATGTCGCCCAGTAAAATCGGCGAGGCATAAATATTATCGACCGGCATACTGAAAAAGCCCTGTATCTGATCGGCGTGCAAATCCACCGTCAGCACCCGGTCAGCACCGGCGGTGCCAACCATGTCGGCCACCAGTTTCGCGGTCAGCGGCACTCGCGCTGAGCGTGGGCGACGATCTTGTCGCGAATAACCAAAGTACGGAATCACCGCTGTAATACGGTAAGCCGATGAACGACGCACCGCATCAATCATCACCAGCAATTCCATCAAATTATTATTGGTGGGTGCACAGGTCGACTGAATAATAAACACATCCCGACCACGAACGTTCTCGGTAATATCAACCTGTATCTCACCGTCACTGAATTTTCCGACAATGGCTTTACCCAGGGAAAGATTCAGATGACCCACCACGGCCCGAGCCAGTTGAGTATTGGCGTTACCGGTGAACACCATCATGCGGCCGTCAGACACGTTACACCTCTTTTGGTCGTTCCTAGTCACTAGGAATTGATTCTATTGGCTGGGGCGGCGGGATTACTCGGGGCTTTCGCCCCTCGCCCTGCGGGCCGGCTGCGCCGTTCCGATTCGCGGTGCGAATCGGTCGAACCTGTTTTTAAAAGCAGGTTCAAACCCTACCGCCCCACTCCCGCAATCGTACACACATAATATCCGTGTATACGGTTGCATTATTAACTTTGGCTGGGGCGGCAGGATTCGAACCTGCGCATGCTGAGATCAAAACCCAGTGCCTTACCGCTTGGCGACGCCCCAATAAAAACTCTTTCTTGTCGAAAAAACTCGAACTATTTAAATCAAAAAATCAAACAATGGCGACCGGTTGCGGCCCGCAGCGACGATCGTCTGCCAGCGTCCACCCACCTGCTCTGCCACCTGACGCGCCTGCGATTCATCGGCAAATGCTGCAAACACGCAAGCACCGGTTCCGGTTAATCGTGCCGGCGAAAACTGCCTTAAGCACGTCAGTGCAGCATCGATTTCGGGGTGTTTTACCCGAACCAGCGGCTCGAATACGTTGTACACACCACCCTCAACACCTTCCGTAATATCCAGGCCATCAAAAAAGGCGCCACTAATGCCGCCCGAACCAACCCAACGAAGGTAATCGGCTATTTTGATGGGTAGCGCATCACGTGTCAATTGCGAGTCACTAAATAACGCCTCAGTCGAAACGCGCACCTGGGGAGCCAACACCACAAACCACGGCTCTGGCAGGCTCACGGGTTCCAGCTTTTCACCCACGCCTTCGGCCCAGGCCGCGCGGCCACGCACAAATACCGGCACATCCGCCCCCAAACGCAAGCCCAGAGCGGCCAGTCGGTCTTCACTCAAGCCCAAATCCCACAACTGATTGAGCGCCACCAAAGTCGTTGCGGCATCAGAACTTCCGCCGCCCAGACCGCCCCCCATCGGCAGGTTTTTCTCGAGTTGAATATCAACACCCTGCTGGCAGCCGGTTTCTGTCTGCAACAGGCGCGCGGCCTTCATCACTAAATCTGTCGATTCCGGCACACCCGGCACGGCGTTCATCCGTTGCACCCGCCCATCGGTTCGCACATTGAATCGCAGCTCATCACCAAAATCCAGAAACTGAAATACCGTTTGCAGCTCATGGTAACCATCGGCACGCTGGCCGGTGATGTGCAAAAACAAATTGAGTTTGGCCGGGGCAGGCCAGATGACGGTACTCATTGTTTGTTACTCGATGGGTCGTTCAATGAATAGTTCAATGAATAGCTCAATGGGTAGTTCAATGGGTAGTTCAAGGTTCGCCGAGCTGCCAGCGATCAATCACCAAACGCAAGCTCAGCACGGGGTTTTCCAAATACACCTTTTTGGGCAAGGCTATCCCGCCCACTTGCTGGTAGCTCGAATAGCTGATTTGCCACTGAGATTGCGTGATATTGGTGAGACGCCCGGCCTCATCAAAGGCCAGCACCGGCATTTCGGCCGATATCGGCACGGGCAAACCCAGCACCCAATAACGCAGCCCGGCTAGTGGCAGATGCCAGCCCAGCTGCTGGTACAACAGCGATTCTGCATCTGCGGCCACCGACACCTGACCATCGGCAGTGCGCATCTCCACCTGCCCCGATATGCCCAGCAATTGCACGGCGCCCTGGCCAAAGGGGGCCTGAAAATGGATTTGGTAGTCCTCCCCGTGTTGCCGCCAGATCAGTTTACCATTCCAGCCATCGTTTTCACTGTACCCGGCAATGCGCGCAGTGAGAGTCCAGTCCGTTTGCTGTTCTAGCGACTGCCGATGCAGTAACCACAAACGATCCCGCTCAGCAGGGGGTAATTGGGGGGTAGTGGCACAGCCGGACAGCAACATCAACGCTAACAACAGGCCTCGAATCACAAGCCAAGTCGCTTCATGACGTCCATCAGCACCTTATGTTTTGGGTGTGCTTGCAACGCTGATTCCAGCACATTGAGGGCGTCACTTTTATTACCCATCTGCCACAATACTTCACTCAGATGGGCGGCAATCTCCGGATCGTCAATCAGCGACAAGGCCTTACGCAGATGCTCCACCGCCAGGGCATGGTTACCCATGCGAAACTGCACCCAACCCATGCTGTCGATGATGGCCGCATCGGCAGGCTCAACCTGCAACGCACGCTCGATGTAACCCAAAGCCTCCTCAAAACGCTCGGTACGATCAGCCAGGGTGTAACCCAGAGCATTCAACGCCTGGGCATTACTGGGTTCACGCTCGATGATGGCGCGCAGGTCACTTTCAGCCAGATCCAGACGGTCGGCCTTTTCCGCCACCAAGGCACGCGCATAACGCAATGCCGTGTCGTTGGGCATTATCTTCAGTTTTTCGCTAAAAAAATCCAGGGCCAGCTGGTATTCTTCAGCCTCGCGCAGCAATTCGCCCTCGACCAAATACAGTCTGACTCGGTCTTGATCATTGGTGGTGCGTAAGGACTGCAAATGTGCCCGCGCACGATCCAGGTTGCCCTGTTCGGCCAGCAGACCGGCGGCCCGCGATTGGGCACCCAAATAATATTCCCCGTGACGCACGGCAAAATAATGTTTGAGCGCAATTTCCGGGGTTCCTTTCTGCTCGAAGACACGTCCCAGGTAATAATGGGTTTCCAGCATCCGTTGGCGCAAGTGCAACACCCGTTTGAGCCGCTGCTCGGCCTTATCCAGGTCTTTCAGCTGTAATGCCAGCACGCCCGCAGCGTAGTGAATTTCGGCATTGCGCGGCTCACGCTCGGCCAGACGCTCAAACTCCTCCCGCGCCTTCTCCAGTTGCTGGTTTTGCGTCAACAACCGCGCATAGCTCATACCGACCGCGACATCGTCACCCAGCCCGTCATCGCGCTGCCTTTCAAGATAGGCAATGGCTTTGTCTTTATCCCCCTGCAGGGCAATTAGGCGCGCCCGCAGCACCACCGCAGTGGCCCAGCGCGGCTTCAATTCCAAGGCCTTGTTCACGGAATCCATGGCCAATTCCAGTTTGGCCTGATGCAGGGTCAACTGACTGTGCCCCAGCCAGGCGTACGGATTCTGCGCCTGCGTCGCGACTAACGTGTCCATCACCGACAATGCGGCCAGTGGGCTTCTTTCACGCGCCAGCTGACCGGCGATCTGCAAGAACCCCTGATCCGGCTTGTCGACCGAGAGCGCGATATAGCGCTGATAATGCATCACCGCCTCGGGTGCGCGACCAAAGGTCAACAACAACGGCGCCAGCACCTGTCGCGCTTCGGCGTCGTTTGGAACCAACTTCACCCACAATTCTGCCGCTTCCAGTGCTTGCTCTAATGCCTGCGCATAAATGGCAACGCGCGATGCACGCTCCGCCACCTGTGCATCTTGCGAGGCATTGGCAGCAGCCAGATAATGGGTGACCGCGATACCGATCTCTCCACGCTGTCCCGCCAGCTCGGCGACCAGTAATTGGTACAGTACCTGTGGGGTAAAGTCCGCTGTCGCCAAGTCCGCGCCATTCATTGCTGACAACGCGGGCGTTGTCGGCTGCGGGGACGCCAGCTGGCCGTTGATGTTTGCACACCCTGTCGCCATCAAAACTACAGAAAAAATCAAAAAATGGGCTAACTTCACTGACCGCAACACAGCTGGCCGCGTGAATGACGCCTTAAATAACCCTTTGAATATTACCCGTTCCAAAATAAATCACTCCAAAATCCGCATCAACCCTCAAAATGAGAGGCTCCAAAACAGTAGTATGATAATCGTCCACTGGCGCAAACACTTAAAAATCACCGCACTGGCAAGCATTTCGAACAACTACCCTATGAGGCCTAAATGCCCAAAATTCCAGCCATCCTGTGCCCGACTTGTATTCATGCCCCAGTTCGCTCAGAATTTGTTGTTCGATCGAGGTTTCACTGGTACGTATGTCTCTCTTAGCCTTTGGCATTAATCACAAGACGGCCCCTGTGGATATCCGGGAACGCGTGGCGTTCGCACCGGGTAAGCTTGCTGATGCCCTTAAAGACCTCGTTTCCAGCGCAAAGATCCGGGAAGCCGCTATTGTCTCGACCTGCAATCGCACCGAACTGTATTGCGATTCTGGCCCGGAGCCCCGCAAAGACGAGACTATTGTCGATTGGTTTCGAGAATATCACAAGCTCGAAAAGGGCGACATTGAACCCTACGTTTTCTTGCATCCCGACGAAGCAGCCGTACGTCACATGTTACGGGTGGCTAGCGGACTGGATTCGCTGGTGCTGGGCGAGCCGCAAATCCTCGGCCAAATCAAAGAGGCTTACATGGCAGCAACCGAGGCCGGTACCATGGGTGGCCAGCTCGACCGGCTGTTCCAGCACACCTTTTCAGTGGCCAAACAGGTGCGTACCGATACCGCCATCGGCGCCAGCGCGGTCTCCGTCGCCTTTGCCGCGGTGAGCCTATCCAAACAAATTTTTGATGAATTCGACAAACGCACCGCGCTGTTGATCGGTGCCGGTGAAACCATCGAACTGGCTGCCCGGCACCTGCGCCAAAGCGGTATCGGGCGCATGATCATCGCCAATCGCACCGTGGAAAATGCCCACACCCTGGCCCAGGAAGTCGGCGCCTACGCCATTTCCCTGCCGGAGATCACCGAGCATCTGGCCGAGGCGGACATCATTATCTCCTCCACCGCCAGCCCGCTGCCGATTCTCGGCAAGGGCAGCGTCGAAACCGCGCTAAAAAAACGCAAGCACAAACCCATGCTGATAGTCGATATCGCCGTACCGCGCGACGTCGAACCCGAAGTCAGCAATCTCAGCGACGTTTATCTGTACACCGTGGATGACCTGCAAGACATCATTCAAGAAGGGCTGCGTTCGCGTCAGGAAGCCGCGTTGCAAGCCGAAGAAATCATCGACACCGAAGTGTCGCATTTCATGCACTGGATGCAATCACTGAATGCGGTGTCCACCATTCGCGCCCTGCGTGAAAATGCCGCCTCCCAGCGTGACGAAGAACTGGAACGCGCCATACGCCTGTTGCAGTCCGGTAAAGACGCCGAGCAGGTCATCGCCGAAATGGCCAATCGACTCACCAACAAACTCATCCACACGCCTAGTGTGCAACTCAAGCAAGCCGGCTACGATGACCGAAAAGATGTCTTCGATGCCGCCCGCGAATTGTTCGACCTCAAAAACCACGAACATTAGTGCCGTTCAATATTGTGCCGTGGATTTAACCGTAAAATGATCGGCAACGCACCACCTCGCACAACCCCTTTTTCTGCAACACCATTAAAGAACCGCACAACATGAAATCCTCCATCCATACCAAACTGGAAACCATCGCCGACCGCCTCGAAGAAGTCAGCGCGCTACTTTCTGACCCGAACGTAATATCGGACCAAAATCAGTTCCGCGATCTTTCCAAAGAATATGCGCAACTCGAACCCATCGTGCAGTGCTTCAAGGATTACCAATCCACGTTAGACGATATTACCGAAGCCGAAACCCTGCTCAAAGACGAAGACCCGGAAATGCGTGAGATGGGCGCAGAGGAATTGAAAACGGCAAAGACAAAAACAGAATCATTGGAAGTCGAACTGCAAAAACGACTGTTGCCCACCGACCCCAACGACGACAGCAACATTTTCCTCGAAATCCGTGCCGGCACCGGTGGCGATGAAGCTGCATTGTTTTCCGGCGACCTGTTCCGCATGTATTCCCGCTACGTTGAACGTCAACACTGGCAGCTCGAAATCATCAGTGAAAACCAGGGCGAACACGGCGGCTACAAGGAAATCATCGTGCGTATTCTTGGTCAGGGCGCCTATTCAAAACTCAAGTTTGAATCCGGCGCGCATCGCGTGCAGCGGGTGCCGGAAACGGAATCGCAGGGGCGCATTCACACTTCCGCCTGCACCGTCGCGGTGATGCCGGAGATACCCGAGGTCGAGCTGATCGAAATCAATACGGCCGATCTGAAAATAGATACGTATCGTGCCTCCGGTGCCGGGGGTCAGCACGTCAACAAAACCGACTCGGCGATTCGCATCACCCACCTGCCCACCGGCACCGTGGTGGAATGTCAGGATGAACGCTCGCAACACAAAAACCGGGCGCGTGCCATGTCGCTGTTGCAGGCGCGCATCACCTCGGCCGAACGTGACAAACAAAACGCCGAACAGGCACAGCAGCGCAAGTCGTTGGTCGGCTCCGGCGACCGTTCCGAACGCATTCGCACCTACAATTATCCGCAGGGTCGGGTCACCGATCACCGCATCAACCTGACCCTGTACAAGCTCGATGAAATTACCCAAGGCGATCTGGATCAGGTCATCGAACCGCTGGTGAACGAGCATCAAATCCAGCAGCTGGCGCAGTTAAACGACGACTGATTTCCGCCATGGACAACGCCTCCAGCACCTCGCGCATCGCTGATATTCTGCACGCGGCGCAACAGCAACTGTGCGCCGCCGAATCGACCCCGCCGGACGAGGCCCGCGTGGACGCCGAAATACTGCTGGCCCACGCCCTCAATCAAACCCGCACCTTTTTACGCACCTGGCCGGAACGCGAACCCAACGCCGCACAGGCCGAAAAATTCCAGTCACTGCTCGCCCGCCGCAGCAACGGCGAACCCATCGCCTACATCACCGGAGAACGGGGGTTTTGGGACATGGATCTGCGGGTATCGCCCGACACCCTGATCCCGCGCCCGGAAACCGAGACCCTGGTGGAACAGGCATTACAACGCATCCCCGCAGACGCCCGCTGGCAGATCGCCGACCTTGGCACCGGCAGCGGCGCCATCGCCCTGGCCATCGCCCGTGAGCGCCCGCTCTGCCAACTGCTGGCCACGGACATTTCCGCCGCCGCGCTGGCCATCGCCCGCGACAACGCTGCCCGCCTCCGGGTCAGCAACATCCGTTTTGCTGAGAGTGCCTGGTTTGAAGCGTTGGCGAGCAACCGTTTCGAGATGATCGTCTCCAATCCGCCCTACGTGCACCCCGATGATCCCCACCTGCAACAGGGCGATCTTCGCTTTGAGCCGCTGTCGGCATTGCGATCCAGTGCAGAGGGTCTGGCGGATATTCGGGCCATCTGCCGCTCGGCACCTCAGCATTTACAGCTCGACGGCTGGCTACTGCTGGAACACGGTTTTGAGCAGGGCCCGTCGGTGCAGGCCTGTCTGGACAGGCGGGGATACCAGCAGTTGGAAACGGTGCAAGACCTGGCGCATAATCCGCGTGTCAGCCTGGGCCGCTGGCGAGGCTAGCTTTTGCCGGGACATCCAATACCTCGCAGTACCCCGCAATTTCACATGGAATTCATGCCCGTTTCGAGCTAGGATCAACTTATGGATCCGATCACAAACGATTTCATCAAACAGCACGAAATCCACTTTCGGAATGTGAATCCCAACGCCAATGATGCGCGTGAAACGCTGCGTCTGTTACTGGGCGTGCAGGGCATTGTCAACATTCAGGCGTTGACGCCCGACTGCGTTCAAGTGCGTTATGACCTGCGTCAGATCACCTTGCAAGTCATCGAATCTGCACTCACCGAGGTGGGCTTTCATCTCGACAACAGCCTGCTTAGCAAAATGAAACGGGCACTTTTTTATTACACGGAAGAGACTCAGCTGGTGAATCGGGGTTACCACCATGACCAGGCCAGCTCCACACTCGACATCTTCGTTAGCTGTTACAATCAACGCCAACATGGCTGCCGTGATGAGCGACCGGAATATTTGCGACGCTATTTATAACGAATCCATAAAAAATCTGCCTGTTATAAAAATCCGGCCTTGCACCAAATTCGTCAACGAATCATGATTGGTCGCACTTGCCAACAGCCCGTACTGTCCCTGCACGAATGAACATGAGAACCTGCCAGGCGTACGGCTAACCACGCCAGCACATCTTGATGCCATGAACGACGACCAACTGCTCCGCTACAGCCGGCAAATCATGCTGCCGCAATTCGACATTACCGGCCAGCAAGCACTGCTGTCATCACACGCCCTGATTATCGGCCTCGGTGGGCTGGGTTCACCGGTGGCGATGTACCTGGCGGCGGCCGGCGTGGGGCGTCTGACCCTGGTCGATGACGACGTGGTTGAGCTCACCAATTTGCAACGCCAAATCGTCCATTCTCACGCCGACATCGGCCGCAGCAAAGTGGCATCCGCCGCTGCGACCCTGCACGCACTGAATCCGGAAATTGAAGTCAGCACATTGCAGCAACGACTGAGCGGCGACGCGCTCCACCAGGCCGTGCAACAAGCCGACGTCGTGGTGGATGCCAGCGACAATTTCGCCACCCGCTTTGCCATCAACCAGGCCTGCGTCGATACCCACACGCCGCTGGTGTCCGGTGCCGCCATCCGCCTTGAAGGCCAGGTAAGCGTCTTTCTCAACAATGCAGACACCGACAGCCCCTGCTACCGATGCCTCTACGAGGACATCCCCGAGGCCGCAGCCAGCTGCAGTGAGACCGGTGTGCTGGCACCAGTGGTCGGCATTATCGGCAGTATTCAGGCCACCGAAACTATCAAGCTACTCACCGGACTGGGCACCAGTCTGTCCGGTCGGTTGCTAACCCTGGACGCCGCCACCTTGGAATTCCACGAAATCCGCCTGCGTCGCGACCCGGCCTGCCCGGTTTGCAGTGGCGCATAACGACACCGTGAGCAAATCATGACAAGCAAAACCATGGACACCATCAAGCTCCCGCGCAGCATTGTTAATCAACTATTGGAACTGGCACTCAGCGCCCCGGATCGTGAAATCTGTGGTCTGATCGCCAGTCTCGAGGGTCAACCCACGCGCTGCTATCCCGTAAGCAACGTTGCCAACCATCCCCGCAGCCGGTTCCAGCTCGACCCCAAACAGCAAATCGCCGCCATGCGCCAAATGCGCGAACAGGGGGAAACATTGTTCGCCATCTACCACTCACACCCCAACTCCCCGGCCACGCCTTCCATCACTGATATCGAGCAAATCAGTTACCCGGATGCCCTGACCCTCATCATCTCATTACACACCACTGGCACCCTGCAAATGCGCGCCTATCGCAGTCATAACCATAAACTGCAAGCCACCCATGTCGCCATTTTTGACGAGACATGATTCCCTTCTCTTTTTTCGACGTAAAGAAGACAACAAACATCACCACAACAGATAAAGGTTGCCCTCCTGCTGACACCATCAAACTACTGCAAGACCTTATTTTGTTTGTCCAATATGCAAACAGTACGCTGGGAAATTAGCTGGCCTTGTGTTATCCATTGAAGCAGCAGATACCTGTGACATGCTTCGCGCCCACTCACGATGAATAATCGGTAAAAAAACAACCGCCACAAACCGGCAATTTAGGGAAATGAAAAGATGACGAACAACGGTCGTTACCCGAATAACATTCGTATTGTGACGCAGCTGACATTTTTCATATTGGCCACTGCAACTGCCGTGGCTACCGCATCCATTGACGACGATGCCGATCACGATAACGGCGAAAACGTATTAATGGGAGCAGGCGCCCATTTTGCGTGGATACTGTTTGACGCGATCAAAGCTGATCTTGAAGCCAAGACCGGTCGTAAAACTATTCTCTTCGGCGAAAACTCCATGCTGGGTGTCGGTTGCAATGCGGGCATCAAAGCCGCCAAACAAGGGACCAAAAGTCACGAGACCTTTGGTTTTGTATGTTGCCCACTCAGCGCAGAAGAAATTGAAAAAGAACAACTCATTGTCTACCCACTGGCGAAAGAACCTATTTTAATTCTTACCCATCGAGACAACTCCATCGACAACCTCAGTTCAGAACAAGTCCGTGCCATCTTCCGGGGTGATTTGCACAACTGGTCGCAAGTTGACGGCCCGGACAAACCCATCATAGTGGTCACACGATTACACTGCAAAAAACGCCCCGGCCACTGGAAAACCATTTTACCCAACCACAAAGAATTCCGTCAGGAACGGTTGAATGTTAAAAGTGCAGCAGCCATGATACAGCGTGTCAATGATTTTAGCGGTGCCATCGGGCACACTGGCGCCACCTGGAAATTTAGCCCGAAGGATAAAGTTAAAATCGTTACCATTGACGGCATCGAACCCACCGCGAAAAATCTGGCCAATGGTAAATACCCTTTTTATCGTCAATTGTCCGCAATCACCAACAAGCAGCCTTCAGCGGATATCGTTAAACTTATCAACCAAGCGCAAACCGGAAAGGCATTTCTCTCGGTCGCAAAAAAATATGAACTACTGCCGCTGAATCCTCTTTAGCCCAATATTAATGTCAGCCACCAAGGTGCTTATTTTCGCACCTGATTCATTGACCGGAACACTTTATGAAAACTATTTACAGCGAACTATAGGCATCAAAATAATTTTATGCTCAGTACTTATCGCGCACGACTTATTCTTTATATTTTTTTACTGACTACCTTTTTGGTGGCTACGCTTTCCTATTCCTATATTTATTCTCGCGACGCGATCCTCAAACAATCTGATCGCAATATTTCGAATACCGCCCGCCTCCTCGCGGGCAATATTGAGATGGAAGAAAATGAATTACTGCACTATGCCAAGCTAATCCGTGCTGATCCGCGCATTCAGGAATACATGTTCATGATCACTAAGGTCGGTGCAGAAACAAATGCGATAACGCAATTATTTAAACGCAACTTTGCCTGGTTACCCATTGAACGATCTGTAATTATCGACCTCGAAGGGCGCTCGCAACTGGCCACGGACTCCTCTGACCTTGCCACTGCTGTCCAGGATCACCTCAGTCATTCACAAAACAATATTTTTTATTTCCAGGGAAAGAATGGTTTGGAACTGGTCGCCTGGGCAGAAATTACTTACCAGGGCTCTCCGCTCGGCACTATCGCTATCACTCACATCCTTAACAGCAGTTGGTTATCACAACATCAAAGCTATAGCGGCGGGCATTTGTTCATCGAGAAAGACAACATCGTACAGCTCAGCAGTTTGCCTGAAAGTGAAGGCAAGACATTTCTTCCTCGGGGAAACAGTACAGTAATAAATGGAGAAATTTACCAGGTACGCGCCATCCCACTTTCCAGCGAAGACATGAACAGCCCCCACCTATGGCACGGTATTTCAGAGCAGGAAACACTCAACCAACTTGAACAACACAGCCAACTGATTCTACTGCTGACCATCCTCGGTAGTACGGCAATTCTCGCGATGGGATTAATTATCGCGCGCAGCTTTAACCGACCGCTAAACCAGTTAATGCAAATCACTCATGCCGTCACCCAAGGCACAATACCAACAATGGATAAATCAATAGAAACCAACGAAATTATCAGTCTGGCCAACCGCTTTTCAGCGATGCTGCAAAGCCTGCGCGAGAAACAGCAAGAAATTGATCGCGCCCACAAACGCCTGGAGGAATCCGCAATTACTGATTCACTCACAAATCTCTACAATCGCCGTTACCTAAAACAGATGTTCCCGAAACTGCTCGCCCAGGCGCAACGTGATAATCACTACCTGAGCGGACTGATGCTGGATCTGGATAATTTTAAAAACATCAACGACCGTTACGGTCACCTTGCAGGGGATCAATGTCTGTCATATATGGGAAAGTTATTGAAAGAATCCTCCCGTGCCAGCGACTACGTGTTTCGCATGGGCGGCGAGGAGTTTTTGATTTTGAGCCTCGCTGATGCAGCTCGGGGAGGCGACATGCTCGCGGAAAAGATTCGCAGCACGCTGGAAAAGAATCCGGTAACTTATAAGAAATCGCGGATCAACATGACAACCAGTATCGGCGTCGGTCTCACCGACAACTACCTGAAACCGGAAGCCGCATTAACCAACCTGCTGTTCCATGCCGACAATGCATTGTACGCTGCGAAGAACCAAGGTCGTAATCAAGTGGTTGTTTACGAGGATGAGCAACTGTCTGCCGCCCCCAGACAGGATACCGCACCTTAATGCATTTTATCCTTCGAAAACGGCCAGGCAAAGAATGCTGCTGATATAAAACTACTGGGAAGCCTTTGGAGAATCTGCCACCACGCCACCAGCAAACAACGCTTCGACGTCTACCGCATCAAATTCATAATGCTGTCGGCAAAACTCACAATCCACCTGCACGGATTCTTTCTCTGCCAACACCAACTGCACCTCCTCCGCACCCAGCATACGCAGTGTATTCTGCACCCGTTCACGAGAGCAGCTACAATGAAAAGCCACCGGCACAGAGGGAAACACACGCACATCTTCTTCGTTGAAGAGACGATGAATAATTTTGCTTGCGGGTAACGATAACAATTCGCTGTCTTTCACTGTCGCCGCCAGCTGCACCGTTCGCGGCCAGGTATCTTCATCGACAACTCCGCCTGCAAGCGGCTCAGCCGGCATTCGTTGCAATAGCAAACCTGCCGCAGACTGGGCGTCGGCCGACAACCACAAGCGCGTCTCCAGTTGTTCCGAATGCTGTAGATAATGCTCAAGCGACTGCGCAAGGCTGTCACCCACCACTTCCACGATGCCCTGATAACGTTCGGTTTTTTTATCGGTTTGCGCGTTTTTTTCCAGGGTAATTGCAACCACCCCTTTGCCCAACAACGCCTTCAAACCGTTGCATTGATCCACAGCGCCACGCCAATGAATCAATCCACGCAACTTATGATCCGTCGTGCATTCAACCAGCCCCAGCGACACCGGCCCATCGCCTTTCAGCTGTATCGTTAATTTGCCTTTAAACTTCAGAGTACCGATCAACAACACCGCAGCGGCCATCATTTCTCCCAAAAGATGCTGCAACACAGGAGGATAATCATGACGTTCCAGCACCTGCTGCCAAGTGGCATCAAGCTGCACAATTTCGCCGCGCACACCGGCATTCTCGAACAAAAAATTGCACAGGGAATCGGCTTCAGAATGGGGCATCAAATCATTACTCAAACAGCAGAAAATTTAGGTCTTCAGTTTTTGTTCGAGTAACTCGTTGACCTGTTGCGGGTTGGCTTTGCCTTGCGTGGCCCTCATCACCTGACCGACAAAAAAACCAAACAACTTATCCTTGCCCGCACGATACTGCTCCAACTGGCCCGGGTTGTTGGCAATAATGTCATCAATGACAGATTCAATCGCACTGGAATCAGTAATTTGTTTCAGCCCCTTGGCCTCGATCACAGTGTCAGCGTCACCCTCCCCATTCCACATCGCCTCGAATACCTGTTTGGCAATCTTGCCGGAAATAGTATCGTCAACAATACGTTTAATCATGCCGCCCAGCATCGCGGCACTGACCGGGCTATCACCAATCTCGATATTATTTTTATTGAGTGCCGCCGCAAACTCACCCGCCACCCAGTTAGCCGACAATTTACTCTCACCATCCGCCGCTTCAATCACCGCCTCAAAGAATTTCGCCACTTCACGACTCGCAGTCAATACTGCGGCATCATAGGCGCTCAGTGACAAGGTCTCCATATAACGGTGTTTTTTTTCATCAGGCAATTCTGGCAATGTGACCTTCACCGCCTCCAGAAAAGATTCCTCGATCACTACCGGCAATAAATCCGGATCGGGGAAATAACGATAGTCGTTGGCTTCTTCCTTGCTGCGCATGGAGCGCGTTTCGTTTTTATCGGAATCATACAGCCGCGTTTCCTGCACGATCCTGCCGCCCGCCTCTATGATGTCAATCTGCCGTTCCACTTCAATATTAATGGCCTTTTCCACAAACCGGAACGAGTTAATATTTTTCAACTCAGCACGGGTGCCGTATTCTTTTTGCCCCATCGGCCGCACCGACACATTGGCGTCACAACGGAAAGAACCTTCCTGCATATTGCCGTCGCAAATTTCCAGGTACTGCACCAGAGAATGAATTTTTTTCATGTAGGCAACGGCTTCTTTGGCAGAACGCATATCCGGCTCGGAAACAATTTCCAGCAAGGGTGTTCCCGCACGATTAAGATCGATGCCCGTCATGCCGTGAAAATTACCGTGCATGGATTTGCCGGCATCTTCTTCCAA
The DNA here is from genome assembly GCA_964401355.1 of uncultured Ectothiorhodospiraceae bacterium. Lineage (GTDB taxonomy): Bacteria > Pseudomonadota > Gammaproteobacteria > SZUA-152 > SZUA-152 > SZUA-152. The sequence continues at coordinate 36,391 of CAYNYJ010000014.1, forward strand.
ATGCGCACGAGTAATTCCGACCACTTTGGTGGAGCCGTCTTCCAATTCAATTTCCAACTCGCCCGTTTCGACGATGGGCAATTCCATCTGGCTGATTTGGTAACCCTTGGGCAGATCAGGATAGAAATAATTTTTGCGCGCAAACACACAACGCCGCGATACCTTGGCACCGATCGCCAAACCAAACTTGACCGCCATGCGCACCGCTTCTTTATTCAGCACCGGCAACACCCCCGGCAGGCCGAGATCCACCGCACAAGCCTGAGTATTCGGTTCCGCGCCATAGGCGGTAGAGGCCCCGGAAAAAATCTTACTTTTGGTGGCGAGCTGGGCGTGAATCTCCAGACCGATAACAACTTCCCATTGCATAATTTGCAACCTCATTTTCTGTCACAGAGATCACAGAGTGAAAATAATCATTCTCCGTGACCTCTGTGACTACGTACTTTTTTATTTATTCAAATCCTGCTGGCACTCGCATATGCCAGTCGGTGCTTTGTTGAAACTGATGTGCCACATTTAACAACCGCGACTCTTCAAAATAATTACCGATCAATTGCAAACCCACCGGCATTTCGTGGCCACCGGTATTGACGAAACCCGCCGGAATCGACATCCCCGGCAAACCGGCAAGATTGGTGGCGATGGTATAAATATCCGACAGGTACATGGTCACGGGGTCGCTGATCTCACCCAGATGGAAGGCAACGGTCGGCGATGTCGGCCCCATAATCACATCGACTTTTTCAAACGCCTGCCTGAAATCATCACTGATCAGACGACGCAATTGTTGCGCCTTCAAATAATAAGCATCGTAATACCCGGCAGACAACGCATAGGTGCCAATCATGATGCGACGTTTTACTTCCGGCCCAAAACCTTCGCCACGCGACCGTGTGTACAAATCTTCCAAGTCCACGGGGTCGGCACAACGATGGCCAAAACGCACTCCGTCAAAACGCGATAGATTCGATGAACACTCCGCAGGTGCCACCACGTAATAGGTCGGCACTGACAAATTCAAGTTAGGCAGGCTGATTTTCACCAGCTCTGCGCCCAGGGATTTGTAATGCTCAATGGCCGTTTCAATAACTGAACGCACTTCATCATCCAGACCCCCACCAAAATATTCTTTGGGCAGTCCGATTTTCAAACCTTTGATATCGTCATTGAGTTGCGCGGTGTAATCCGGCACGGCTTTGTCAACGCTGGTGGAATCACGCTCGTCAAAACCCGCCATCGCGTTCATCATCCACGCCGCATCTTCGGCGCTGCGGGTCATCGGCCCGGCTTGATCCAGGCTTGAGGCAAAGGCGATCATGCCGTAACGCGACACCCGCCCGTAGGTGGGTTTCAATCCGGTGATACCACACAAAGCGGCAGGCTGACGAATCGAACCGCCAGTGTCGGTGCCTGTGGCGAAAGGCGTCAAGCGCGCCGCCACCATCGCCGCCGAACCACCCGATGAACCACCCGGCACCGTACTCGTATCCCAGGGATTTTTCACCGGGCCGTAAAAACTGGTTTCGTTGGAGGAACCCATGGCGAACTCATCCATGTTGGCTTTGCCCAGCATCGGCATGCCTGCACGTTTGACTTTTTCCACCACCGCGGCATCGTAGGGCGCGATAAAATTATCCAGCATCTTAGAACCGCAGGATGTCTTTACACCCTCGGTACAAAAAATATCTTTGTGCACCATGGGGATGCCGGTCAGCACGCCTGCATCACCTCGCTGAAGCTGCTGATCTGCCGCACGCGCGGCACTCATCGCTTGCTCGGCGGTGGTGGTCACCAGCGCGTTCAGTTTACCGCCGTGCTCACCACCCAGTTTTTCAATTCGATCAAGATAGGCGCGAGTCAATTCTTCAGATGAAAAATCGCCGTCAGCCAACGCTTTTGACAGCTCGGCAATAGATTTGTTGTGCATTTTTTATATAACCTGAAAATTCAGAGAAAAGCGTAAAGTGAAAAGATGAAAGTAAAAAACACTACCGCTCTTTTGTCTTTCCTCTGTTGTTATTCAATAACCTGGGGAACCAAAAACAGACCGTCTTCAATCTGCGGCGCGTTGGCCTGCAATTGTTGACGCTGATTCTGCTCGGTAACCACATCATCACGTAACCGTTGGTGGGCATCCAGGGGGTGTGCCATGGGAATCACCCCGGCGGTATCAACTGCCGACATCTGCTCAACCAGACCCAGGATGTTACTCAGCTCACGGGCATATTCAGGCACGTCAGCGTCGTCAATACCGAGTCGGGCGAGGTGGGCGATTTTTTCAATGTCTTCCTTTTGCAACGAGGGTGTAACAGGTTTTGATGGCATGATATGTGTACTCGGAAAGGTTCCAACGCGGTTATCGAAAATGCAGCAAGCAAAAAAGAGTGCAGAATTTATCATAAATCTGCCAGAGCCCATAGTCTGTGACGCCAGTTAAACACGCGCCGCACCTTGCTGAAAGCCCCTGGCATTGGTACATTAGCGCCAAATTATGGCGGCAATAGCCGACAGGCTCAAACCCTGTAAACCACCAGAGCGATAATAAAGAAATTATGTTTTCACGAATTCGCGGCCTTTTTTCCAACGACCTATCCATTGACCTGGGCACGGCTAACACGCTGATTTACGTCAAAGGACAAGGCATCGTCCTCAACGAACCCTCGGTGGTGGCGATCCGCATGGAACGCGGCACCGGCAACCCGAAAAAGATTGCCGCAGTTGGAATGGAAGCCAAACGCATGTTGGGCCGTACACCAGCCAACATCCAGGCCATCCGTCCCCTCAAGGATGGCGTGATCGCCGACTTTACCGTCACCGAGAAAATGCTTCAGCACTTTATTCACAAAGTGCACAAAGACAAATTCAAATTCTTCCATCCCAGCCCGCGGGTGCTGGTTTGTGTGCCCTGCGGTTCGACCCAGGTGGAACGCCGCGCGATTCGTGAATCGGCCGCCGGGGCCGGGGCTCGCGAGGTGTACCTGATCGAAGAACCGATGGCGGCGGCCATCGGTGCGGGGCTGCCCGTCAACGAAGCCAGCGGTTCCATGGTGCTGGACATTGGCGGCGGTACCACCGAAGTGGCGGTGATTTCACTCACCGGTATTGTCTACTCTGCCTCGGTGCGTATCGGCGGCGACCGTTTTGACGAGGCCATCATCAACTATGTGCGCCGCAATTATGGCACCTTGATCGGCGAGGCCACCGCCGAACGCATTAAAGTCGAAATCGGCAATGCCTATCCGGGTGATGAAATCCGGGAAACAGAGGTCCGTGGCCGTAACCTGGCCGAAGGCATTCCGCGCAGTTTTACCCTCAACAGCAACGAAATTCTCGAAGCCCTGCAAGAGCCTTTGTCGGGCATCGTCAGCGCAGTGAAAACCGCGCTCGAACAAACCCCGCCGGAACTGGGTGCCGACGTCGCCGAACGTGGCCTGGTACTCACCGGCGGTGGCGCGTTACTGAAAGACATGGATCGTCTGCTGATGGAAGAGACTGGCCTGCCAGTGATCATCGCCGAAGACCCGCTCACCTGTGTGGCACGCGGTGGTGGCCGGGCGCTGGAAATGATCGACGAAACTGGCACCGACGTTTTCACCTCCGAATAAGCACCACACAGCAGTACCGGGTAGTACTGTTCGCAAGCTGCCATATTTTAACGTATGAACTCGTCTTCGCGTACCGCGGAGGAACAAAGGAACCTCTAATTAGGCCATGGGCGAAAAAGATTGAGATTCAAAATGTTCGAATTCGCCACCAAAAGTAGGCATCATTAGGCGACAGTAGGCGCTTTAGGCGCTTTAGGCGAAGCACGGGTCGCACGTGATAGCCGTCTATTGCGAAGATTCGTAACACGAAGTTGAGCATTTTGGGCTCAACATTTTTGTTCACGGCTTGGTTGGAGGCTCCAAAATAAAACCGCTATTCATACAGGGTCCATCGATTACCACCCGCCTGGTGACGCTGATCATCCTCTCAATACTGATGATGTCACTGGATCACCGTCAAAACCATCTGGAAGGCATCCGTTCCTGGCTCTCGGTACTGGTCTATCCCTTGCAATACATTGTTAATCTACCGGTCACGGCCACCGAATGGGTGGGAGAAAGCCTCACCTCACGCGAAACGCTACAGGCGCAAAATGACCGCCTCCTGCTGCAACAAACCCTGTACAAGGCCAAACTGCTCAAACTGCAATCCCTGAAAGCGGAAAACATTCGCCTGCGAGAATTGCTGCAATCCTCAAAAAAGGTCAGTGAACGTGTGCTGATCGGCGAGCTGCTGGCGGTGGATCTGGAACCTTTCACTCGCCAGATTGTGATTAACAAGGGCAGCCGTCACGAGGCCTACCTCGGCCAGCCGTTGATGGATGCCGAGGGTGCCATGGGCCAGATCGTGCACCTCGGGCCATTTTCCAGCACCGCGATGCTGATTACCGACGCCAATCACGCCATCCCGGTACAGGTGAATCGCAACGGCCTGCGCGCTATTGCCCTGGGTACTGGCGCGCCGGACAAGCTGGACATTCCCTATCTGCCCATCAGTGCCGATATCGCCGTAGGTGACTTGCTCACCACTTCCGGGTTAGGAGGGCGTTTCCCCCCAGGTTATCCCGTCGCGATGGTCATCGAGGTACGCAAAGACCCCACCCTGCCCTATGCGATAGTCACCGCGATGCCCACCGCACAACTGGAACAAGCTCGCGAAGTACTGCTGGTGTGGCCCACACAATATTTGAAACCGACCCGTGCGGACAACGCTGACGTCGACAATAACGCGTCCAGCTCACCATTAGTCCCCCGCTAAAAACAGTGAGCAGAGAACACAGATGCACTCGAACATAGCCCACCATCACGGTGGCACCACCATCTTGCTGAGCTTTATCTTTGCTTTTCTGCTGCAAATGTTCGCCCTGCCCGATTGGGCCGGAACGCTGCGTCCAGACTGGGTTGCGCTGGTACTGGTCTACTGGTGCATCGCCCTGCCAGAACGTATCGGCGTCGGCGTCGGCTGGAGCATTGGCCTGATGCTGGACGTCGCCAACGGCGCCTTGCTGGGCCAAAATGCCCTGGCCCTGGCCATCGTCGCTTACCTGGCGCTGCGCCTGCACCAACGGATTCGCCTGTTTCCCCTCTGGCAACAATCAGTAAGCGTACTGCTACTCATCACTCTGCATCTAATGCTGATACTATGGGTCAAAGGTGCTGTCGGCCAATCCACAGCCACCTGGGCCTACTGGCTACCTGCACTCACCAGCATGCTGGCGTGGCCGCTGGTATTTACCGTATTACGTGGATTGCGCCGGATCTATCGTGTTCGTTAATTACGGGCATCAACACGCCACCAATCCTTCTGCCTGTACCCTCACCTTGTCGCCACTCTCACTGATATCGCTTTCGCACGATTTCCACTAACACCACATGGCCTCATATCACACCATCAAAGACCACTTTCGCGAAACCCGGCTGTTTGCCAGCCGTGCGGTACTTGCCCTGTTGATCTCCATTGGCCTGCTACTCGTATTGCTGATACGCCTGTTTGATTTACAGGTCATACAACACGACACCTACACCGTTTTATCCGATAAGAATCGTGTCCATATCCGCGCCGTGCCACCCACCCGCGGCCTGATCTATGACCGCAACGGCATCCTGCTCGCACAAAACCTGCCCAGCTACCGACTAGAAGTGGTCGCCGAACAGGTTGACGACCTGGATGCCACCATCGCCGAATTGCGCAAACTCATCGACATCAGCGACGATAATATCGCCTCTTTCAAAAAACGCCTGAAACGCAGCAAGCGTTACAAACCCATTTCGCTGCGCGCACGCTTGTCAGATCAGGAAGTAGCCCGCTTTGCCGTCAACCGCCACCGCTTTCCCGGTGTCGACACCGTTGCCCACCTTTATCGCCATTACCCCTTCAAGAGCCGCGGTGTGCATGCTCTAGGCTACGTGGGGCGCATCAGCGAACAGGAATTACAAACCATTGACAGCGCCAACTACGAAGGCAGTGATTTCATCGGCAAGACTGGTATCGAACGATTTTATGAAGACCTGCTGCACGGCGAAGTCGGTGTTGAGCAAATCGAAACCAATGCCCATGGGCGCACCCTGCGGGTACTCAGTCACGATGCACCGACACCGGGGCTCAATCTTCACCTCAGCCTGGACATCGAACTGCAACGTATCGCCGAAACCGCGCTAGGCGACAACAACGGTGCAGTAGTGGCCATCGACCCCAGCGATGGCAGCGTACTGGCGCTGGCCAGCATACCCACCTTCAACCCCAATTTGTTTGTCACCGGCATCGACCACAAAACCTATCGCGCCCTGCAAAGTTCGCCCGACCAACCCATGTTCAATCGTGCTATCCGTGGCCGCTATCCGCCCGGCTCCACCGTCAAACCCTTCATCGGCCTGGCCGGTCTGGAATATGGTTTGATCAACCCCAATGTCTCCACCTACTGCCAGGGCTGGTACATGCTGGACGGCGACGACCGCAAATACCGGGATTGGAAAAAAACCGGCCACGGCCCGGTGGATCTCAGCCAGGCCATCATCGAATCCTGCGACGTATATTTTTATGACCTGGCCCTGACCCTGGGCATCGACCGCCTCTCGCTATTTCTCGAACCCTTCGGCTTTAGCGACATCACCGGCATCGACATCAGCGGCGAGCTCACTGGCCTGGTGCCCACCCGTGCCTGGAAACGTCGCGCCAAAAGACAACCCTGGTACCCCGGCGAAACACTCATCACCGGCATTGGTCAGGGATTTTTCCTCGCCACCCCCTTGCAACTTGCCACTGCCACCGCGGCCCTGGCGCAATACGGCGACCAACTGCGCCCACGTTTGGTTGCCGCCACCGAAGACCCCGACAGCGGTGAAAAAATCTGGTTGCCCACCGTCCCTAATGTCGCGGTAGCGGTGGACAACCCGGACAACTGGGCCTACATCATCCGCGCCATGACCAAAGTGGTACACAGTCCCAAGGGCACCGCGCGACACATTGGTCGAGGAGCCAAATTCAGGATCGCTGGCAAAACCGGTACTTCTCAGGTATTCAGTATCAAACAGGACGAGGAATACGTGGAAGAAAATATCGCCAAAAAACTCCGCGACCATGCCCTGTTTATCGGCTTTGCGCCGGTGGACGAACCCCGAATCTCGGTTGCAGTGGTGGTCGAAAACGGTGGAAGCGGGGGAGCCGTCGCCTCGCCCATTGCCCGCAAGGTGATGGATTATTATCTGAACCAGGTATTACCCCGCGAATCGAAACAACTAATGCAAGCCCCCCAAACCGTCCCGCAGGAGCCAACACCATGAGCCTGTTTGAAGCCCGTGCCGAGGTGCTGCTCACCAGCCGCCGCAGTCTGGCGGAGCGTCTGCATCTCGACACCCCACTACTGCTGTGCCTGCTGATACTGGCGGTCATCAGTCTGTTTGTGCTGTACAGCGCTAGCGGCCAGAATATCGACGTCATCTGGCGCCAGGCAATAAGACTGGGAGCGGCCTTTTTCATCATGCTGGTGTTGGCACAAATTAACCCCGCCACCTTCAATCGCTGGACGCCCTGGTTATTTGCACTGGGGCTGAGCCTGCTACTAGCGGTGCTCTGGGTTGGCGAAACCGGCAAGGGCGCGCAACGCTGGCTGGATCTCGGCCTGTTCCGTTTCCAGCCCTCAGAGATCATGAAACTTGCCGTACCCATGATGGTAGCCTGGTATCTGAGCGACCATCCGCTGCCCCCCAATTTGCGACGCCTGGCCATCGCCCTTTTAGTGATTCTCATTCCTACCCTGCTGATCGCCAAACAGCCAGACCTGGGTACCGCACTGCTAGTGGCCAGCGCGGGTATCTTTGTGTTGCTGTTTGCGGGCATTTCATGGCGACTGATCTTTGCTTCGACAGCCATTTTGGCAGCCGGTGCACCGGTACTGTGGCATTTCATGCACGACTACCAACGCCAGCGAGTGCTGACCTTCCTCAACCCGGAGCAAAACCCGCTGGGCGCGGGTTATCACATTATTCAATCCAAAATCGCCATCGGCTCCGGAGGACTGTACGGCAAGGGCTGGCTCAACGGCACCCAATCGCAACTGAATTTTTTGCCAGAACGCTCCACGGATTTTATCTTCGCCGCCTATGCCGAAGAATTCGGCCTGTTCGGGATTCTGGCGTTATTGGCGGTGTACCTGCTGATCATCATGCGCGGCCTGCTGATCGCCAGTCAGGCCCAGGATTCCTACACCCGCTTGCTAGCCGGCAGTCTGGTGATGACCTTCTTTATCTACATTTTTGTTAACATCGGCATGGTCACCGGCCTGTTGCCGGTAGTTGGCATACCGCTGCCATTAGTCAGCTACGGGGGCACATCGATGGTGACCCTGATGGCTGGTTTCGGTATCCTCATGTCCATTCACACACATCGCAAATTGTTACCGCGATAACGGATTAATAAATCACTATGACCCTGACTCGATTATGCGTACTTTTCGGCACTTTTTTACTGGTGCACCCCGTGCTGGCCAACCTTCCTCTGGACGAGCAGCCGGTGGCCGAACGTGACGACGTCAAAACCTTCATCCAGGAAATGGTCGACAGGCATCAATTTGATGTCCAGAAACTCACCTCCCTGTTCAGCAAGGTGGTACTCAAACAAAAGATCATCGATGCCATCAGCCGCCCCGCCGAAGGCAAACCCTGGTTTCAGTACCGACCCATCTTTGTCACCAAAACGCGCATCAGGGAAGGCGTCACCTTCTGGAATGAAAACGAGGCCATTCTCAACGCCGCTGAAGAAAAATACGGCGTACCGCCAGAAATCATCGTCGCCATCATCGGCGTTGAGACCCGTTACGGCCGACACAAGGGCAGCTATCGGGTAATGGACTCGCTCTCCACGTTGGCCTTCGCCTATCCTAAGCGCAGCAAATTTTTCCGCAGCGAACTGGAGCATTATTTGCTACTGACCCGGGAAGAAGGCCTCAAGGCTCTGGACATCAAAGGCTCTTATGCGGGCGCGATGGGCAAGTCGCAATTCATCTCCAGCAGCTACCGCAACTATGCGGTGGACTTCGACGGTGATGGCAAACGTGACCTGTGGGACAACAATGCCGACGCCATCGGCAGCATTGCCAATTATTTCAAACGCCACAAATGGCAAACCGGCGGCGCCATAACCGCGCCCGCCATCGTCGGCAGCAATCATATTCAAGTGTTAGTCAAAAAAGGATACAAGCCGCACAGCAGCCTCGCCGAATTGCGCCAACGCGGGGTTACCTCCACGCGCAAAATTGACCTTGAAGCGCGCGGCGCACTGCTTGAACTCAAACTACTGGCCGGACGCGAGCACTGGCTGGTTCTCAACAATTTTTATGTGATCACCCGCTACAACCACAGCCCGCTGTACGCAATGGCCGTGTATCAACTGGCGCAGGCCATCATCGAGAAACGAGATAAAACGCTCACCGCCACCGCAAAATGAACCCTGCCTTACACAACACGGCTTTTATGAATCGGTATTTTTCGGCAGCGCCTTGGCTTCGTCATCTGCCGGCACTCATCGTCATCAGCATCACATTAAGCGCCTGCGGCTCATTACCGCAAAGCCGTTATAGCATCGCGCAAGACAGCGCACCCACGCGCGACATCGATCACACCCGGGTCGCCAATGCGGTGCCCAAATACGAGCCTCGCAGCAAATACGGCAATCCCAAATCCTACGTGGTGCAGGGCCGACGCTACACCGTCCGCGACAGCGCCCGCGGTTTTGTGCAGCGCGGGCTGGCCTCCTGGTACGGCACCAAATTCCACGGCCATCGCACCTCCAGTGGCGAGACCTACGACATGTACGCGATGACTGCGGCGCACAAAACCCTGCCGATCCCGGCCTACGTCGAAGTCCACAACCTGGATAACGGCCGTAAAATTATCGTGCGCGTCAACGACCGTGGGCCTTTTGCCCGAGGCCGGATTATCGATCTGTCTTTTGTTGCGGCGAAAAAGCTGGGAATCACCGCCAAAGGCACCGGCCGGGTGGAGATTCGGGTGATCGAGCCCGGCGCCACCACCTCTAAAATAGCATCGCGCAATACGACCTCAGCCAAACCCCTGTCAGCCCCTGTGCCCGCTTCCGCGAGCGGGGCCAATACGGCGCAACTTTATCTGCAAGTCGGTGCCTTTACGGACAGCAACAATGCCACCCGATTACTCAACCGGCTGGCCAGCAGACTGTCTGAGAACGTGCTGATCAACCGCAAGGCCACCGGCAATTACAGTATTTACCGGGTGCGCATCGGCCCCCTGCGCTCGGAAGCCGAGGCCGATCGCCTGCGTGCTGCGCTCAAACCCCTGGGGCTGGATAACTCGAACCTCGTTGTGGAGTAACGCGAAAATGGCTATCCTCTGCACCGCATCAACTGACCAGCACCGTTACACATTATTCTCTCCATTCACAACACCATGAGTCTTTCCATGCCGCGTCTTATTCGTACTTTCTGGATCTTTTTAGCCATCCCCGTTACCTGCCTGCTATTGGCCGCCCCCGGCACAGCCGCGACGCTGATTCCCGCGACTCCCAAAATCAAGGCCAAGGGCTATCTGCTCATCGATTTTCACAGTGGCCGGGTTCTGGCTGAAAAAAAGTCTGATCAACGTCTGGAGCCCGCCAGTCTCACTAAAATATTGTCGTCCTATGTCGTCGCTTACGAGTTGGCCAATGGCAACATCACGCTGGATGACGAGGTACATATCAGCGAAAAAGCCTGGCGCATGCAGGGCTCGCGCATGTTTATCGAGGTGGGCAAAAAGGTCAGTGTTGAAAACCTGCTGAAAGGCATGGTTATTCAGTCCGGCAATGATGCCACCGTGGCCCTGGCCGAACATATTGCCGGCAGCGAAGACGCCTTTGTGTCACTGATGAACCAGCACGCCGCCGAGCTGGGCATGCTCGACAGCCACTTCATTAACAGCACCGGTCTGCCACACAAAAATCACTACACCACGCCCCGCGACCTTGCCAAACTGGCGACCGCGTTAATTCGTGACTTCCCCGAACACTACAAACGCTACTCCACAAAGAAGTTCACCTTTAACAACATCACTCAATACAATCGCAACAAATTATTGTGGCGAAACGACTCAGTGGACGGCATCAAGACCGGCCACACCGAGGCCGCCGGTTATTGCCTGGTGGCCTCCGCAGTGCGTGATGACATGCGGCTGATTTCGGTAATCCTCGGCACCCGCAGCGATGCGACGCGCTCCGCCGAAAGTCAGAAATTACTCACTTACGGATTCCGCTTCTTTGAAACCCATCGACTGTATGCCGCCAACGAACCACTGACCACAGCACGCATCTGGAAAGGCGCGCAACAAGATTTAAGCCTGGGACTGGCCGAAGACCTGTATCTCACCATCCCCAAAGGCCAATACAAAAAACTCGACGCAAATATGAACCTGGATGCGCGCATTGTGGCACCCGCCAAAAAGGGCCAATCCTTTGGCTCGGTTAACATCAGCCTTGGCGATGAAACGTATGCCCAACGGGAATTAGTTGCCCTTTCTGATATTGAAAAAGGCAGCTTGATCGATAACCTTATCGACGAAATAAAACTTTTATTTGAATAGGGCTGAGAAAAGATAAAAAGGGAAAACGGAACGAAACCCTTGAATGTCTCTTATCCAGCGATCCGCATATCATGAACACCGTATATCTGAATAAAGAATTCCTCCCGGCTGAGCAGGCCTGCGTGCCGGTGCTGGATCGTGGTTTTATTTTTGGCGATGGGGTTTATGAGGTCATCCCCGTTTATGGCGGCAACCTGTTCCGCCGGGACGAACATCTGCAACGCCTGCAAAACAGCCTCGATGCGGTACGCATCCCCAACCCGCTAACCGTGGATGCCTGGGATTCCATGCTCAACGAACTGATCACAAAAAATGGCGGCGGCGAATTATCCCTTTACCTGCAAGTCACCCGTGGCAGCGCGCAGCGGGATCACGCCATGCCCAAACATCCGCAGCCCACGGTGTTTGCCATGTGTAGTCTGCTAAAGCCCGTGAGCGCAGAGGTGATCGAGAATGGCGTGGCCGCAATCACCTTGGACGACATTCGCTGGCAGCGCTGCCACATCAAGGCGATCAGTCTGTTGCCGAATATATTATTGCGCCAAGAGGCGCTGGACCAGGATGCCGCCGAGGCCATTCTGATTCGTGACGGCCTCGCCACCGAGGGCGCGGCCAGTAATTTATTTGCGCTGCTCAATGGCGTACTGTGCACCCCCCCAAAAGGCCCCTTTCTGTTGCCCGGTATCACCCGCGACCTGATTCTGGAACTGGCCGCGGCCAACGATATCGCCCATTGTGAACAGGCCATTACCCCGGACGACTTGGTGAATGCTGACGAAATCTGGCTGACCTCCTCCACCAAGGAAATTTTGCCCGTCACCCGGCTGGATAAACGGACCGTGGCCGATGGCAAGCCCGGCCCCTTGTTTCGACGCATGCTGGCCTTATATCAAACCTACAAGCAGCAACTACGCAGCGCCTGACACCTGCACTGCACCGAACCCAGCCAACATGAGCCACGAAGACACCCCCGACACGCCCGATAAATCGGCCAGCGATGATTCCCTGTTCGACTTTCCCTGTGAATTTCCTATCAAGGCCATGGGCAAGGCCGATGACTCACTGGAATCCGTGGTGCTGGAAATTGTGCGCCGCCACGTACCCGACCTGCCCGCCGGGGCGCTCAAAACCCGCCTCAGCAGCAACGGCAAGTACCTGGCCATCACGGTCACCATTACCGCCCAAAGTCGCGCCCAGCTCGATGCCATCTACCTGGATTTGAGCGCCTGCAAACGGGTGTTGATGGCGCTGTGAGCCCCACGAAAATTTCCGATGATGGCCTGATTATTCGTCATTTGGGACTGCGCGACTTCGAACCCGTGTGGCGCGAGATGCAGCAATTCACCGATCAGCGCAACGCCGACACCCCCGACGAAATCTGGTTGTTGCAACACGCCCCGGTGTTCACCCTTGGGCTCAACGGCAAATCCGAACACCTCCTCAACCCCGGCGATATTCCGGTGGTGAATTGCGACCGAGGCGGCCAGGTCACCTATCATGGCCCCGGCCAACTGATTGCCTATTTGCTGTTAGACATTCGCCGTTGCGGACTCGGCGTCAAAGCCCTGGTGAGCAAAATAGAACAGGCCATTATCGACGTGTTGGCGGAATATCAGCTGCACGGCCAACGCCACGCGGGCGCGCCGGGCATCTATGTCGGTGACGCCAAGATCGCCGCGCTGGGCCTGCGCATCCGCAGGGGCTGTTCGTATCACGGCCTGAGCCTCAACGTCGATATGAATCTGGAGCCCTTTTCGCGCATCAACCCCTGCGGTTTTGAGGGGCTGGTCAGCGACCAGCTGAGTCACCATAGCGCGGCACCCGACCTGGAAAGCGCACAGACCAGCCTCATTCAGCAACTGCGTCACCAGCTCACGCCTCAGACTAAAAACCATTAGCAGTACGTGTTTCCCTGACCCATTCCATTGTATGATGGCGCTCTTTCAAACGGCGTCTATTTTCCCTAATAAAATCATGGACAAACCCAACTCCCCAAATGGCCACAAGGCCAATACGCCCACGCTAAAACCTGCCACCATGCACTCTCGCAAGCAGGTTGGCGAAAAACTGCGTGGTGCCGAGAAAGTCGCGCGCATTCCCATCAAGGTCATCCCCAGCACCAGCATCCAGCGCAAGCCCAAATGGATACGCGCCAAAGCCCCCACTAGCGTCGAGGCCCAACGGGTCAAAAAACTGTTGCGCGAACATCAACTGCACACTGTCTGCGAAGAGGCCGCCTGTCCGAATCTGGGGGAATGCTTCAGCAACGGTACCGCCACCTTTATGATCATGGGTGACATCTGCACCCGGCGCTGCCCATTTTGCGACGTAGCCCACGGCCGGCCTAATCCGCTGGATGCCAACGAACCCGCTAATCTCGCCAAGGCTCTGAGCATTCTCAAACTGAAATACGTGGTGATTACCTCGGTGGATCGCGACGACCTCCGTGATGGCGGCGCCGGGCATTTTGTCGCCTGCATCCGCGCTGTGCGTGAAACCTCGCCGCAGACGCGCATTGAAATTCTGGTGCCGGATTTCCGCGGCCGCATGGACATTGCCCTGGAAATCATGAAAAAAGCCCCGCCGGACGTGTTCAATCACAACCTGGAAAATGTGCCGCGTCTGTACAAAAAAATTCGTCCCGGCGCAGATTACCCGTGGTCACTGACATTGATCCAGCGCTTCAAAGAAATGTACCCGCACATCCCCACCAAATCCGGACTGATGCTGGGCCTGGGTGAAACCTTCGACGAGGTCGTTGAGGTGCTCAAGGATCTGCGCGCCCACGATTGCGACATGCTAACCCTCGGCCAGTACCTGCAACCCAGCCTCAACCACCTGGCGGTAGAACGTTTTGTGACACCGGAAGAATTCGACCAGCTGGCCAAGATCGCTCGCGGGCTGGGCTTCAGCAACGTCGCCAGCGGGCCCATGGTGCGTTCTTCCTATCATGCCGACCAACAGGCTAGCGGCAGCACGGTTCGCTGAGTGCTGAGTGCTGAGTGCTGAGTGCTGAGTGCTGAGTGCTGAGTGCTGAG